>JAACJX010000545.1 GCA_014237545.1 Ardenticatenia bacterium
GGGAGTGACTAATTGGGTAGGCATACGAAATCGATGACAGACTTCTTGTCAAAGGGACGAGCCCGATTGTGAAGTTGTCGTTGGTTCCAGGCGTGGGCGAAAGCCTTGAGATGACGATTCAGCCACACCAGACAACGGGAGAAGCACCGGCTCCGCCGTACCAGCCGAGTCAGATAATGACGCAAGTCGGCATTGCCGCCTTCGACCGAGTAGGTCTCGCTTTTGTCGGCCAGCGACAGGTGGTACCCGCGACGGTAGCTCAGGCTGTCATAGAGAGAAAACTGGTCGCTGTAGTATTGTTCCGCCGGCGCCTGATTGACCATCTGTTGGGCGACCTGCTGGCTGCGAATGGCCACGGCCTCGATGGCCAGGAAACAGCGTGTGTGCCGGTCGACAATCGTCATGATGTAGACTTCGTTTTTTTCTCGCCCAGGAAGGTGAAGAGTTCGTCCTGTTCGGCCACTTCGACCGGCTGGTCCGGGAGCGGCAGGGTCGTTGGCAGCTCATCGGCGTACTGCTTGAGCCAGTTGGCCAGCGAGCCGTGGCTGACGCCCGCATGACGCGCCGCTTGCCGCTGGCTGTTTCCGTCCAGCGCCAAGCGGATTGCCCGTTGTCGGGTGGCCTGGTCATAGCCATGGGCTTGGGGCTCAGGCGTATACTTGCGCCGGCACACTTTGCACCGGTAGAGTTGGCTACCAGCCGCCGTCTTGCCGTTCTTGACTTGCTCATCGGTTCGTAAACAGTGGGGACATTGTGCCATTGGTCTATTATGCCTATGCCCTTTTATTTAGTCACTCCCAAAAGTGACGCATTGCGCGTTGTTTGGCTATAATGGGGGATAATCTGTTTGAAACCAAATATCCTTGGGAGGCAACATGACGGTCGAACAACCGCTCCTGTCCGATACTGATAAGGCAGCGCTGGAAATAATCGCGGCCACGCAACACGACATCGAAGGGCAACGCGCCGGCGCGCTGCTGGCAATCGCCGCCGGCGAGACGCAAACCGCCGCGGCCGCGGCCCACGGCCTCACCGAGGGCCAGGTTGCCTATGCCTTGCGCAAGTTTCGCGAACAGGGAATGGATGCTTTCTCCCCACCGCAGGCGGAGCCGCCGGCCAAACCGGCCGACGCCGAAACTGAGGTCGAGTCGTTGCGGGCCATGGTCGACGAACTCAACGCCCGGGTAGCGGAACTGCAGAAGCAGGTTGACACCCACGACACGGCCGGCGAGGCTCTCTATACTCCGGCCCATTTGCTGGCCATGGTGCGCGAAAACGTGGGCAAGCTTACGCCGGAGATGCAGCTTGACGTGTTGCGCAACTTCCAGGGTATGTCGGCCGAGGATTTACTCGATCTGGAAACGTGGAAGGGGCTGGCCTATATGATGACTTATTCGGCCCGTTTTCAGGCAGAGCAGGTGCGGGGCAAGGTCAGCGACACCATCAATCATGTCGTGCCCGAACCCATCCAGCCCGGCCGCCTGTGGCAGTTCGGCAAGTCGAGCCTCGATCGCATAACACCCGAATTTGCCAAGCAAATCCTGAGCACCTTCCAGGGCGCGTCACGGGAGGACCTGCTGGATCCCAGCACCTGGAAGGGCGTGTGGTACATGATCACCTACTCCTTGCAGTTCCAGGCCGAGCAATTGAAGCAACGCCTGATCGCCGCGGAGGAAGAGCAGACCCCGGAATAGGCCTGCCGGCCCAGGACGCGCCCATGCCCATCTACGCCAGCGACCAGCAGCTATATACCTGTTTCAAGGACCTGTTCGGCATCATCGAGTCTCACGATCCGAAGGCGGCCGATGCTTTACTAAAAGCGTCCCTGGCGATCACCTTCAACTGCACTCGCCCCACGGCCTCGATCACCATTGACGCCCGGCGAGCGCCGGTGAAACTGGCCTACGGGCCCACCGCTGTCGCCCCCACCATTGAAGTGGGCNTGGAAGCCGATACNCTCCATTGTCTATTGCTGGGAGACATGCGTCTGACCAAGGCCATCGGCAGCGAGCTGGTCAACCTGAAAGGCCCCGTGTGGAAGACGCTTTCGCTGGCGGATATATTCCATTACGCGCAGCAGTTTTATCCGGGGATACTCCAAAATTACGGACTATTGACTGTTTGCCCTGAGCTGTAAAAGAAAGCGTTGGGAGTGGGGCAATATCTTGCCGCCAAGGCTTACTAAGACGAGCGTTGATTAGGAACCTCGGCTTGCCGGATCTTGCTCATCCCCGCAGCGTCTCCTCAAAAAGCCGTTCGTAGTCATCCGTGACCGCATCCCAGGCATAATGAGACCTGGCGTATTCGCATGCACGCTCGCCATATTCGGTTACAAGCTCGGGGGAGGCAACTAACCTTTCCAACACTTCTTTCAACGAAGCGGCACCTACTTGGCCTTTGTAGGAAAATCCGGCATCACCGATCGTTTCCAGGTTCTCCGCCGTGTCGTTAACAACCACGCAGTTACCAAAGGCCATGGCCTCTACCAAGGCAGGATGCGTGCCCCCTACTCCCGATGTTTCCACGAAGATCGCAGCGTTAGACCCCAGTTCATGATACCCCTTGCCAAATACATACCCTGTGAAAATGATGCGCGGGTCTCCTTCGCCTCGCTTCTTCAGTGACGCTACGTAATCATCAGCATACGCAGCATCTCCCACGATGACGCACTTCAACTCCGTATCCAGAGCGCGAAAAGCATCAACAAGGTGGTGGATACAATTCTCAGGAACGAAGCGACCTACGAAG
>JAACJX010000150.1 GCA_014237545.1 Ardenticatenia bacterium
AGCCGGCGCTGAGTTGGCTCAACTTTGCTGGCCTGACAGCTGGAATCCTGATTATGTATCTGACCGCCTTCCTGGTGAATTAAGCACGCGTGGCCCGGGTTGTTTCAACGGCTTGCCGCCGGCAGGAGCCGCCACTGCGAGTCAACCAAAGGACGCCTTCCACAAACCGGCGACATTCCTCTTCATCCTTGCCGATGTAGGCATTCGGGCCGTCTCGCAAGAAATCCCGTATCTTTGTCCATTGGCTATCCGGCAGTCTTATTGTTGTCAAGAGACAAGCTTATCGTTGTTGCTCAAATCTCAATACCACCTGGGAAGCTAACAGCGATAAAGACAGTTATAGCCAACGTCTGACCCGCTTGCGATATTGCTCATAGGCTTTCCTATGAGATACCCGGCCACATGAAAGGTTTACACGTATAGGACATCAGACTTCGTCACGACAAACATCCAGCTCGATGCTTTGGCTGCTGTTTGGCTTTTTACTGAACGATGGTGGATGTCAACCTTTCACTTGGCCACATATGGGAGCGATACTCACAATTTGCCGCTTTCATTCTCCCATGCTTTGAGTTGGCGGGAGACGCAGTGCTGATTGGAATAGGAGCAAATGACACAACAGTCACCCGGCTTAGGCCGCAGATGTGCGCCGCAACTGGCGCACGTATAGGAAATGAGTCAATAGTCAGGCGGAATACCGATGGTTTCGATGTTGCCACAGATTGGACAAGTCATCTCAGCCTTGAGTATCGGGACGAAGGGTTCATCATTGTTCATTGTGCATCAGAGTAGTGATTAACCTGCATTGTACCTCGTGGGGCTACAAATTCGCTGACATTTGGCAAGATTGCTGGCCCTTACCTTTCGACATGGTTGCCTAGCCGTGTTCAGTTCTATGATGGCCAGTCATGATGTCCCAAATGTGTTACCTTTCATGTGGCCAGGTGTCCCATGAAGCTTTAATAGATGCTCCTCTTCAAGATAGACTTGGGTCTGGATCGAAACGTTTCCCAGTAGCCACAACGCTAGCGTCACCGCGTTGGGTAAGGCCAAGAACAAGCCAAAACCGTGCGGGCCGACTGGGCTTTGGGAGCTGAGGGGGCAGTAACGGTCGCGCCGCAGACTGTACAAAAGCGAGCGCCTGACTTCAGACGTTCACCACATTGCGGACAAAACGGATCAGACATGTATCCGTCTCTCCGTCCTTAATCCAAAAGGTGTCGCACATCTTGCAGGACCTCTTCAGCTGAGGTGTCAATGGCCTGGCTCAGGCGCAAACATCCGTCCTGATCCACCATACGTGCAGTGTGTTCCATCGTATGCACCTTTATTCCCCGGCCTCATGCTCATCCTCTTCATGTTCGGGATCGCCTTCATCTGGGGCATGATCGTCTCCTTCGGCCGTCGAAGATTGCGCGGCCGTCGCCAATAGCCCCTCGGCCAGCGCCGCCCGCTCGGCGTCCGTCAGCCGCGCCTCCGGGTGCTGGGACATATAATTGGCCGGGGGCATCTCGCCGTTGAGAATGACCTCGCCCAATGTCTCTGGTTCATGAACCTCGTGCTCTGGCCCTTCGTGACTCTGGTTCCAGTCGGAAAAGTTGAGATGTATTCGCCCCTCGTCGACGTCGCGCTGCACCAACCACGACACTGGGGCAACGTTGGCGTACCTCGGCCATTGGGTCTCGTAGCTGTGACAGTTATAGCATGCCCGCTGCGCCAATTCGCGCGTCTGTGGACTGTCCCAATTCGGTTCGGTTACCACCGGCGGGTTGTCGTGGGCGCGGCCATAGGGTACGAGTTGAATGAGCAGAAACCCGGCTGCGATAACGACAACGATGATCAAAATTAAACGACGCATTTTCATGATTTGACTCCTACCTCATAGTGCAAGCCAGCATCCGCTTTAGCTGTATCTTGAGGTTCATTGTTGAGTGACATATCGAGTCCTTCAGCGGTGGCGTTGAAGCGCTTGCCTCCGAACAATCGACAATTATCAACTTACCTGAGCACCAGAGCTTTCATCGCGATCCCGAATGAGAGGCTGTCTCATCCGTGGGGTTGTTCGGCCGCTGGCCGGGCATGCCTGCCCGGTATGCCCAGATACCGGGGGGTAGCAGCTTGATATTGCTGGTACGTTGCGCCGTGCTGCTGGAGTAAGTAATCTTCCTCCAAAAACNCCTGCATTTGAATAGCCACATCCCCCAGCAGCCACAGTGCCAGCGTCAGGGCATTGGGCATCACCAGAAAGAAACCGAACAAGCTGGCCCGCATACCCAGGAAGATCGGATTGCGGGAGAAGCGAAAAACGCCTCGAGTAACGAGTTCTGTCTTGTTTTCCTCGTCAATACCAATACGCCATGCTGTCCCCATCTGCGCTTGTGCGATGAGCACCCAGATGAGCGCCAGTATGAGCAGGATCACCCCAGTGGCTGTCACCGGTGCGATTGCCAGCCAGGATAGCGGGCCGAGATACGTATACCAAGCGGACGGTAATACGCTGTAGAACAACACACTGATCACCACACCAATAGAAACCAANCGGTAAAGACGCGCCAAAAAACCGGCCAGCCCATCCTTTTGGGTAAGNCTGTAGGGATTGATACCCGTCGCCCGCCAGATGACATAGCTGCGCCAGAAGAAGGCGAGACCATAGTACAAGATCAGGTAAATGAGAATAAAGGGTTTCATAACTTTGCTCGTTTCTTCCGTTAACTGGGTAGATATCTAAGCAGCCGCAGCGCGTTGAGCACGACGATGATCGTGCTGCNTTCGTGCAGGACGACAGTGCCGCTTAACTGCACCAGACCCAGCACAGAGGTCAGCAGGAGCAGGCCGATGACGCCGAGCGAAATGGCCAGGTTCTGCCGGATAATGGCCCGGCTTGCCCGGCTGAGTCCGACGGCGAAAGGCAGCTTGCCCAAGTCATCGGCCATCAGGGCGACGTCGGCCGTTTCCAGAGCCACGGCCGTGCCCGCCGCGCCCATGGCGATGCCGACTGTCGCCGTGGCCAGCGCCGGGGCATCATTGACACCGTCGCCGACCATGGCTACCTGGCCGTACTCTCGTTGCAACCCCTGGATCGTCTCCAGCTTGTGCTCCGGCAGAAGTCCCGCCTTCACGTCCGTCACCCCGACTTCCGCGGCGATCTGCCTGGCCACGGCCTCGTTGTCGCCGGTGAGCATGATCACCTTCTGGATACCCAGATCGCGCAGCTTTTGCAGCGTTTCCTTCACGCCGGGGCGCGGCCTGTCGGCCAGCGCTAAAACGCCCAGGAATTGACCGCCATGGCTGATAGCCATGGTCGTCTTGCCTTCGTTCTCCAGTCGCTCCACGGTCCGGATCACTTCATCGTCGAGTGCGTGGCCATCCGTTTCACGGAAGAGGTTCAGCGAGCCGATTAGTACCGGGCGGCCGTCCACCTCGCTTTTTACACCACGCCCGACTACATTTTCAAGCCCTCCGGCCGCGGGCAGGTCCAGTCCCTTCTCCTGCGCGGCCCGCACTACCGCCAGCGCCAGCGGGTGATTGGACTGCTGCTCGACCGCGCCGGCGATACTCAGTACCTCATCCGGGCCGCTGCCGTTCAGGGCGACCGTGTCGGTGACTTCGAATCGCCCCTCGGTCAGAGTGCCCGTCTTGTCGACGGCGAGGACGTTGAGCGCGCCCAGGTTCTCCAGGTGGACGCCGCCCTTGATCAGCACGCCGTTTCGCGCAGCCTGGGCAATGCCGGCCAGAACTGCGGCCGGCGTGCCGATGGCCAGAGCGCAGGGCGAGGCGGCCACCAGCAGCAACATCGCCCGGTAGAAGCTCTCTTGGAAGGGCATCCAGCCGATTAGCGGGGGTACGACAATCACCAACAGCACCACGATCAGGATGGCCGGCACGAACCGGGCCGTGAACCTCTGGGTCATCTGCTGTGTCGGGCTTTGCTGTTCCTGGGCCTCGGCGACCATCTGCATGATCCGGCTGAGCGTGTTGTCACGGGCCAATTTGGTCACACTGACATCGAGCGCATTTTCCTGGTTGATGGTGCCCGCGAAGACTTCATCGCCCTCCGCTTTCTCGACCGGCACGCTTTCGCCGGTGATGGCACTCTGGTCGATGCTGCTCCGGCCGCTCGCGATGGTGCCATCCACGGGGATGCGGTCGCCGGGCCGCACCACCACTAAATCGCCAACCTGCAATTGGTCGACTGGCTGTTCAACGATCTCGTCGCCACGTTTGACGTGGGCAGTGCTGGGCATCAGCTCGCCCAAGGCGTTAACGGCGCGACGAGCCCGGTCGAGGGCGTAATGCTCCCCGGCATGGCCAAGGCTGAAGAGGAAGAGCAGGAAAGCGCCTTCGCTCCACTCCCCGAGAAGAGCCGCGCCGCCGGCAGCAGCCAGCATCAACACATCCGTATCGAACTTGCCCTTGACCAGGCCCGGAATAGCGTGGGTAGCAATGTCGTAGCCACCGGCTATGTAGGAAAGAATATAAAAGACGAGAGCCACGTTTTCCGGCAGGCCAAAGAAGGTTTCGCCAAGCCAACCTGCAAGAAAGAACACCCCAGCCAACGCCACGAGAATCAGCGTCCAGCGCTCCTGCATCCAGTGTGGTAAGAAAATGGGGGCGCTCCCATGATCGTGTTCATGTTCCTCGGGG
>JAACJX010000522.1 GCA_014237545.1 Ardenticatenia bacterium
ATACCCTTCTTGTGAATAGGTTATTGGCCTTCTCCTTGCGCAAGATCGGCCAGATTGTACCAAAATACTTTGGGTCGGTCGTTGTTGCCGTCGTGACCCGGATGGAGTAAAAATTGAACAATCGTAACCCTCAACCCCAAATAGTTCCTGACCAAATCAAGCAGTTGCAAGGAAGGTATCCAAAATGATCGACCGTAATTCGCTTTCTATTGAAGAGTGGGGAGACGTGATCTCTGTCCCGGCGGCCATCGGCGCGCTCGTCGTCACCGCCGATCCGTCCGGCCCGATGGGCCTGATCAAGGAATTTCGCGCCATCATGGACTCGATCAAGGAATTCGTCGAGCAGCACCAGACCGGTAGCCCACTGATGGGGGCGATCCATACCTACCTGACCACGAAGCCGACCGAAGAAGAGGAAGCCGACCTGAAGCGCTGGGCCGAAGAGCAGCAAGAGGAGATGAAGGCCAACAAGCCGCAGACGCCCGAAGACATGAAAACGCTCGTGCGCGAACGGACGGCCGAGACGCTGGCCATGCTCCGTTCCAAGGGCGCGACGGAAGACGACGTGTCGCTCTTTAAGGATTTGATGTACACCGTGGCCGAGGGCGTGGCCAATGCCAGCAAGGAAGGCGGCTTCCTCGGCTTTGGCGGCACGCGGGTTTCCGAAGCCGAGGAATCGGTGCTGGCCCGGATCAAGGCCGAACTCGGGGTCTAGCTCGCGTTGGGCGGCCGCGATTCGTTTGAGAAAACCCTAGCCGAACTGAACGCCGCGCGGGCCAACCCCGACAAGCCGGGCGCGTCCGAGACACTGCGCGCCGCTCTGGTCGCGCGGTCCAATTTACTGGCGGCTCGCGCGGCGGAGATCATCGGTGAATGGCAATTGCCCGGCTATGAGGCGGCGCTGGCGGAGGCGTTCGGGCGCTTTCTGGCCGATTCGACCCGCCGCGACCCCACCTGTGCCGCGAAATTCGCCATCGCCGAAGCGTTGAATCGGCTCGACGCGCGCGACGCCGACCTCTTCCGGCGCGGGACGCACCACGTCCAGATGGAGCCGGTGTGGGGCGGGCAGGAAGATACCGCGCCCAAATTGCGAGCAGTATGCGCGCTGGGCCTGGCTCGCTCCGACCCCCCGGACACGCTGCTGGAACTGGCTCGTCTGCTGGCCGATCCCCACGCTGACGCGCGCATTGGCGCCGTCCGGGCTATCGCCTATGCCGCCCGGCCCGGTGGTGCGCCGTTGTTGTGGTACAAGGCCCATGTCGGCGACGAAGAACCCTCCGTCATGTACGAATGTTTCAGCGCGCTCCTGGCCGTGGAGCCCGAAGCGGCCCTGGCGCTGGCCGGCGAGCGCGCCGCTGGCACGGATGCCCTTCAGGCCGAGGCAGCCGTGCTGGCATTGGGCAGTTCGCGGCTGCCGGCGGCGCTGCCGCTGCTGATCGAACTGCTCGCGGCGGCCGAGCCAACCTTGCGCCGGGCGATCCTCACCGCCATCGCGACGCTGGGCAGCGACGAGGCCTTTGCCTATTTGCTGGAAATACTGACCGCCGGCCCGCCGCTGCACGCGGCCGACGCCCTGGATGCGCTGTCCCTCTTTCGCGACGACGAGCGCCGCCGGCGCAAGGTTGAGCGCGCGCTGNGCCGGCGCGACGACCTGCCGCCGGGGCGCGGCTCCTATTCAACAACCTGAACCATCAGTTCGAATGTCTCGGCCGGCGTGACGGCCGTATCCTGCTGCATGGCGTTAACCATCCGCAACGTGCTGGCGCCGGGCCCGACGGCCTGAAACATGAAGGTTTTGGTGCCGCCGGCCCCGATGGCATCGCTCTCAACCTCATAAGCCGGCTCTCCGCTCAGGGCCAGGACGCTCTCGTCGTTGGTCACGATGGACCACAAGTAGCCGGTGGTCTGGTTTTCGTCGAGCATGATCTGNAGCATGTCGCCGACGCCCATNGTCACGGTTTGTCCGTTATCGGCTTCATCGGCAATGTAGACGTTCTCCGGCCCGCTTTCATTTCCGCCGCGGCAGGCAACACCTGCTAGCGCGACGAACNAGGCAAAGAGGAGGAGCGAGCGAAAGGCGAGACTTAATGATTGCATACCGTAAACTCCGTATATATCTGGTCGGTCGTGCCGGGAATATTAGCCTTGTTTATCGGTGACCCGCAAGGCTGCGCGTAGCGCCTCGGCCGGATGGAGCGCAACGCGGTCAGTGCCGTGGGCGATCTGTTCACGGCAACTGACCCCGGCGGCGACGATGATCGTCTGCGGGGTTGCCGCGCGAATGGCCGGCAGCAGGCGTCGCTCCGCCATCTGCAACGATATGTCGTAGTGCTCAGCCTCATAGCCGAAGGAGCCGGCCATACCGCAGCAACCGGAGTCCACCTCCGTCACCTGATAGCCGGGCAAGGCCAGCACCCGCCGCGCCGCGCCCGTGCCGACCAGCGCTTTCTGGTGGCAGTGGCCATGCAGGAGAACTAGCCGGGAGTCCGCGGCGAAATAAGGGCGCAAGTCCCGCCGCTCGGCCAAACCGTCGACATACTCCTCAAAGGTGAGAGCCAGCCCGGCCAGCGCCCGCGCTCGATCGTCTCCCGGCAACAGGTGGAGATATTCGTCGCGCAGCGTCAGCAGGCTACTTGGCTCGAGGCCGACGATTGGCAGACCCCGGTCAACGAACGACTGCAACGCGGTCACCGTCCCCTCAGCCGCCCGCCGCGCTGCGCCCACCAGCCCTTTCGACAGGCAGGCCCGCCCGTCATCGAGGGCCGGCGCGGCAGCGATGCCCACACCGATCGTCTCAAAGAACTCGACGGCGGCGATGCCCACCTCGGGATGAGTGTAATTGGTGAACGGGTCAATGAGCAAAACGATCTGCTCCGCGGGATTCCCTGCTGGCGTCGCCGGCCGCCCGCGCCACCACCTTTCGAACGGAACTCGGGCCAGTTCCGGCAGCGGCCGTTGCGGGGCCAGCCCCAACACGCGCGACGCCAGCCCGCGGCCCAGCCGGNAGCGCAGNGTCGCGTTGGCCAGCGGCGCGCGCCACCCGCTGCCGAGTCTATTTAGCCCNGCGGCGTGGCCGAAGAANCGCGCCCGCAGGGGAACGCCGTGGACNTCGTAGTAACGGGCCAGGAACTCCGTCTTGATNCGGGCCATATCGACGGCCGAGGGGCATTCAGCCTTGCACGCCTTGCAGGANATNCACAGGTCCATCACCGCCGCCATGCGNGGTGAGGNCAGTTCTGCTGCGGNCANCACGCCGGACATGGCCGCCCGCANGGCATTGGCCCGGCCGCGNGTGCTNTGCTCCTCCTCNCGGGTGACCATGAAGCTGGGGCACATGGTGCCCGTCTGGCGGCGGCACACACCGGCTCCGTTGCACATCTCAATCGCATGGACGAACCCCTCTCGGGGGTGGCTGTGGTGGGGCGAGCTATTCGCTACGCGAAGTGGTAAAGAGTCAGCGACCGCGTAATCCGAGAAGTCGGTTAGGGATGGGCCGGAGCCGNAGGGGAGNGCGCGCTCATTCTCGAGCATTGGCCTGGCGTCCACGATGATCCCCGGGTTTAGCAGGTTCTGCGGGTCAAAAATCTGTTTCACTTGCCGGAACAAGCCATAGAGGCGCGGGCCGTAGAATGTTTCATTGAGCCAACTGCGCGTGCGGCCGTCGCCGTGCTCGCTCGACAGCGCCCCGCCGTAGCCCTTGACCAGCTCGGCGNCGAAACGAGCGATGTCNGGCATGTGGCGAACCTGCTCCGCGCTGCGCCGGTTAATTAGAGGACGAATGTGGAGGCAGCCCGCGCCGGCATGGGCGTAGTAAGTGACCGGCGTATNCAGGGCTTCGCAATACGCCTCGATGCGGCTGACGTACTCCGGCAGCGACGCGACCGGCACAGCCGCGTCCTCGATGAACGGCACGGGCTTCATGTCGCCCTTCATCGACATCAGCAACCCCAAACCCGCCTTGCGCACCGCCCAGACGGCCGCNATGGCCTCGGCGCTCGTGGCGCGCGTCAGGCCGCTGACGCCCAGTCTTCCCCCAACNAGCCGCCGCTCCAGGCNTGANAGNCCGTCCGCTACCGCCGCATCGCNCTCCCCCTGATATTCGACCACCAGCAGGCAGTGGGGCCGCCCGGTGACGACCGAGGCCAGCAGGCGGGCGTAGGCGGGCACGTCGCGGCACAGCGTCAGGCTCAAAGTGTCCAGCAATTCGACCGCCGAGGGAGACGTCTCCAGAATGGCCGGGACCGCCTCGAGGGCGACGCGCAGGTCATCGAAGTGGACCAGCGCCAGAGCCGTTCGCGCCGGCCGCGGCACCAAGCCGATAGTGATCTCAGTCATAACCGCCAGCGTGCCCTCAGAGCCACAGACAAGCTGGGCCAGGTTTTGCCCCGACCCCGGCAGCAGCCGGTCGAGGTTATAGCCCCCGCACCGTCGCCAGTAGGCCGGGGTGTCTTCAGTGATTACCTGTTGATTGGCTGATGAAGAAACCAGATTAGAAACCAGTCTGGCTATACGAAAGTGTCCTCCCGCCCTGAAATCACCCTNTGTTAGCGGGCCAAGGCGGGTAGCGCCGCCGCCGCTGAGTACCACTTCCATGCCCAGCACGTGGTCGGCCGTCATGCCATGNACCAGCGAGTGNCTGCCNGTGGCGTTGTTGGCCACCGCGCCGCCGATGGTCGAGCGATCGCTGCTGGCCGGGTCGGGGCCGAATTGCAGTCCCAGCGGGCCCAGCGTGGCGTTGAGATCGTCCAGCACGACGCCCGGCTGTACCCTCGCCCAGCGCTCNTCGGCATTGACCTCGATGATCCGGTCCAGGTGNCGCGTNAAGTCAATGACCAGCGCCTCGTTCACCGCCTGCCCGGCCAGACTGGTGCCCGCGCCGCGNGCCAGCACCGNCACACCGAACTCGGCCGCAACGGAGACAGCGNCNCTGACGTCNTCGGCTGACTGAGGGATGAGCACCGCATAAGGCATGATCTGGTAGAGGCTGGCGTCGGTGCTGTAGAACATGCGCGAATAGAGGTCGTCGCGCAAGTCGCCGGCCACCTGCCCCCGGCAAGCGGCTACAAATTCGCTAATCTTCGTCGTGCGGGCCATCAAGGGGTATAGTAATCCGGCGGCGCGGGCTGTCAAATAACATACTATTTATCAATAAAATCATTTATATTGACAAAATGACGGCTATACGTATACTAGTAATTGGCTCCCCCCCCAGAGGTGGCAAGTAAGACGCCCGTCTTACTTCCACCTCATTTTTTTATCTAAATGGACGAAAAAAACACTCCCCAACTCGTTCAAACCGGCCCGGAATGGTTCGAGGCCGGCCTGACTTTCCGCTATCAGACGCCGGCTGGACCAGGCCCCTACCCGACGGCGGTGATGCTCCACGGNCGCCTGGGCAATGAGGACGTGATGTGGGTGTTTCGCAAGACGGTGCCGCGGCCGTGGCTGGTGGTTGCCCCGCGCGCGCCGCTGCCCGACCANGGCTNTTTCTCGTGGCTGCTCCAGNCGCCGGCCGAATGGCCCGACCTGGATGCTTTCACCCCGGCCGTCGAGAGCCTGGCGCGCTTCCTGCGCGCTTTGCCCCCACTCTACAATGCCGANCCGGAGCGAATNTACCTGATGGGCTTCAGCCAGGGCGCGGCCGTCTCGTTCGCTACGGCGCTCACCTATCCCAGTCTGGTGCGCGGCGTGGCNGGTTTGGTGGGCTTCGCGCCGGATGCCCCGGCGGAGCGCGTCACGGGCCAACTGTCCGGCATGCCGGTGTTCATGGCCGCGGGGACAGAAGACGAAACGGTGCCCTACGACCGGACGCAACACGCGGCCGATTTGTTACGCCAGGCAGGGGCCGACNTGGAGTATCACGAATACGAGANAGGCCATAAATTGACCTCCGCCGGCATGAGTGACCTGCGGAACTGGTTCAACGGCCGGGTTTAGTTCTTCCACGTGATTCGATCCTTTCCCCTCTAGCCCGCGCCATCGGCTTGTGGCACAATGGAGTCATGGTCGCCACGCTCGCCGATCGCTGGGCCTCGTGGTCAGCTCGTCTTAACCGCGGCCTCCTCGGAGACGGCGGTGCGCGCCTCAAGGTCGGGTTCCGACTCCCTCTGCTGTGGCTGGCCGCTTTGCTGGTGGCCGCCTTGCTCCTCCCTGACCGCATCTGGACAACCCTGCTCATCGGCTTGCTCGGCCTCATCGCCGTCGCCTTTATCTGGGCGCGGGTTCTGGCGCGCGGGCTGGCCGCCGAGCGCCGCCTGAAATACGGCTGGGTATCCGTTGGCGACCGGCTGGAAGAAGAGTTCGCCGTCTACAACCGTTCCGGTTTGCCCGCGCTGTGGGTGGAAGTGCGCGATCAATCCAACGTGCCCGGCTATCGCATCGGCGCGGTGCGCAGCGTCGGCGCGCTCGACAGCGCCCGGTGGCGGCAATCGTCCGTCTGCACGCGCCGCGGCCAGTATCGCCTCGGGCCGTGGGAGATCGTCAGCGGCGACCCGTTCGGTCTCTTCCGCGTGACGCGACGCTACGAAGGCGCGCAAGAGTTAATCATCCACCCGCCCATCCATACCGCGTTGCCGATCCCTCTGCCGCCGGGCCGTGTCGAGGGGCGGTCGCGCAGCCGGGAGCGCGCGCCTCAGGCCACGGTCAACGCGGCCACCGTGCGCGACTACCATGTCCACGATCCCTACCGCTGGATCCACTGGCCGACGACGGCCCGCCGTGATGCCCTGTACGTGCGCCAGTTCGAGCGCGATGCGGCGGGCGATATCCGCCTGGTGCTCGATTGCCAGGCGGCCGCGCAACTGGGCGAAGGCGCGGATGGGACCGAAGAGCACGCCGTGTTGCTGGCGGCATCACTGGCCGCGCGGGCTCTCAGCGAAACGCGCGACATTGGGTTGAACGCCTACGGGGCCGTGCCGCAAATCGTGCTGCCGGGCCTGGGCGAGGGGCAGNAGTGGCGCATCCTGCGCGCCCTGGCTTTATTACGCGCCGACGGCGACGTGAGGCTGGACAGGGCGCTGCGCGAATTCGGCAATACGGCCCGNCGCGGCTCGGNGGCGATCATNATNACNCCCACGGCCGGCTCGGAATGGCTGCCGCAACTGGCCCAACTGGCGCGGCAAGGGATCGAGTGCCAGGTGCTACTGCTCGATCGCCAATCCTTTGGCGGCGACGGCAACAGTGAAGCGTTGCGGCGGGCGATCAACCTGTTAGGCGTCCGTTGCGCCACCGTTCGGCGCGGCGAAATCGGCCGGCCCATTACTGAGGAANCCCACCGGGGCTTCTGGGAATTCAAGGTCACCGGCACGGGCAAGGCCGTGGCTGTTCGCCGGCCCGGCGGATAAATCCAGCTATGGAAACCCACTGGCTTTTCCGGTTATTGCGCAAAGCGCGGCCCCGCTACGGCTGGCTCTCTTTCGCCCTGCTGGCCGGCGCGTCGGGTTGCCTGCTGTTCTCCGTGCTCGAGGTGGGTTGGGTGGCCGACGATGGTTTCATCATCCCCATCCTGAGCCTGGGGTTCCTCACCGCCGCGTGGCTGGCCCACCGTTCGATAAGATCATGGGTCGCCTGGTTCCTACTGGTCGCCATGGGCCTGGGCCTGTCGTTTAGTCTGGTGGCCGATCTGTGGCCGGCCGGCTCGGTGTTCGAGAGCGGAGCCGGGGCCGTGGCCGAATACGCGCGGTTGCGGGCCGCCCTGTTCTACGACCGGGCGGCGGGCTGGTACGCTACGGTGAGCGGCGGCGGCCGCAGCACCGAGACGGTAGTGTTCGCGTTTGGGCTGGCGCTGGCCGGGTGGTTTGTGGCCGCACTGCTGGCATGGAGTGTCTACCGCCTGCGCCGCCCGTTCCTGGGCCTCACNCTGGCCGGGGTAGCCCTGGCGGCCAATACATTCTACGGCCGTCCGGGGCTGCACTGGGCGGTGTTCTTCTTCGGCCTGGCCATCACCGGCGGAACTTATCTCACCCACCTGCTCCGCGAGGAGGAGTGGGAGCGGCGCGGCATCGATTATCCATCCGACGTGCGCACCGATCTCATCTTCTACACNGCCGGCATCAGCCTGGCTATCATGTCGTTGGCCATAGGCATCCCGGCCATNAACTTTCGGGCCATTGCCGAAGCCTTCCAGAGCCANGAGGCGGTGGTGGCCGCCGAGCAGACGATGGCTCGCGCCTTCGCCGGCGTGGCCCAGCCGCGCACCGACAAAGGGGCCAGTGGCGGCGGCGGGCTGCCGCGCTCCTTTTTGCTTGGCGGCGGCCCGGAGCTGGCCGAAACCGTCGTGATGACGGCCACGCTGCGCGCCGAACCCGNGGCCGATCTCTCCGGNTTTCACTGGCGATCGGTCAGCTACGATGTGTACACGGGCGATGGCTGGCAACGCTCCCCGGAGCGAGAGACGTTCATCGATGCCGGCGAACCCGTCATCCCACTGCCGGATGCGCCCGCTGGCGGACAACTCATCCGCGTGACCCAGCGGATCGACTGGACGTATGACCGGCGAGCCACGCGCTACACGCTCGGCCGGCCCCTTTCGTTCAGCCACGACATCGCCGCCATCTGGCGCGGGCAGGATGATTTCGTCGGCGCGCGCGGCCGCAACAACGCCCCCCACCGTTACGAGGCCGATACATCGGTGGTCGTCGCCACGGCCGAGGTGTTGCGCGCATCGCGCATCGAAGACGCGCCGCCACAGATTCGGGCGCGCTACACGGCCCTGCCCGATACCGTCCCGGCTCGGGTCATCGATCTGGCCCGGCAGATCNCCGCGCCGGATGGGGCGCAGCNGCTANCGGCCTACGATCAGGCGCAGGCCATCGAGACGTTCTTGCGGCAATACCCGTACACCCTCGACCTGCCGCGGCCGCCGCCGGACGTCGACATCGTTGACTACTTTTTATTCGATCTCCAGACGGGGTTCTGTGATTACTACGCCTCGGCTATGGTGGTCATGGCCCGCGCCGTCGGGCTGCCGGCCCGGTTGGGCGTCGGCTTCCTGCAGCAACCGCCGGGCCCCAACGGCGCGCAGACCATCCGCCAGTTGGACGCCCATTCGTGGGCCGAGGTCTATTTTGCCGGTTACGGCTGGGTGGAGTTCGAACCCACTGCGCCATTTGTAGCCAGCACCACCGCGGCGCCCGCCCCGGCGGCCGCGGGTGACGCCCCGCCCACCTACACCCCCGGCGGACTGCCCATCGCCATCCCCCAGCGCGCGCCGCTGCGCGAGATTCCCTGGCCGTGGATAGCAGCTTTGCTGGCCACGGCGCTCATCGCGGCCCGCCTGTGGGGCCGCCGCCTGCTCGACAGGTTGGGGCCGCGCTACGCCGGCCTCGACGACGTGCAGGCCGCCTATGCCCGGCTGCAAGATGGCGCGGCCGCGCTCGGCCTTCCCGCGCAGCCGGGTCAGACGCCGGCCGAGTTCGCGGCCCAGGTGATGGCCACATCGCCCCTTAACACGCCCGAGGCCCGGCCGATCCGTCCTGCCATCGAGCGTCTGGCCGGTCTGTTCGCGCGCCACCAGTACGGGCCGCCCACCGGCGACGACGCGGCCACGGAAGCGCNAGCGGTTTGGGCAAACCTCAGCGCGCCGCTGCGGCGGNTCATCTGGCGGCGGCGTTTGGGTCGCCATAATTAGGTGCGGTTAAGGGGGTGGCGGGAATTACCCCTTTCTGGCTACAATCATGATGCGCAGTGGATCTGTGACGCAACCATGAAACAAGACGATTTCGATATACCGGAAGTTTTTCGCCGCGCCATGGAAGAAGCGGGCTGGCGCTCCGATCGCGATGACGACGGCGGCCGCCCGCCGCGCCGAACCGTAACGCCCCCGACCGAACCGCGCGGCATCAATCGCACGCTCCTTATCATTTTCCTTCTGCTGCTCCTTTTCTTTAGCATAGGGTCCATCGCCAGCTTTTATACGGACTTCCTGTGGTTCGATGCCCTTGGCTTTCGCGACATGTTTGTCAAGCGCCTGGGTGTGCGCGTGGCTGTCTTCGCCGTCGGATTCANNGTGGCCGCGGGAGTGCTGCTGCTCAACTGGCTNATGGCCCGGCGGCGCGCGCTAAAAGCGCCCTCGGTCGAGGCCGGAATGTTGGGCGACAGTCGCATGCGGACTATCATCGTATTTATCGCCCTGGCACTGGCGGTCATGTTCGCCCTGGCCGCCGCGGGTCAGTGGGAGGAGTTGCTGCTCTATCTGAATGCTGAACCGTTCGGCATGGTCGATCCGATTTACGGCCGCGACGTCGCCTTCTATATCTTCACCTTGCCTGTCTACCGTTTCGCGCAGAACTGGCTCCTCATGCTGCTCACCGTCACCCTGATCGGCCTGTTTCCCATTTACGCCGCGACGAATCTCAACGACTTGCAGCGCGGCCGGTGGCGGCCGTTCAGTTCCGCGCCGTTGCGCGGCCACGCGGCCGCGTTGGGCGCGGCGATCCTGCTCGTGTGGGCCGTGGGGTATCTCTTCGACATCGCCGAGCTGGTCTACTCGACCCGCGGCGTCGCCTTCGGGGCCAGCTATACCGACATGAGCGCGGTCATCTGGGTCTTGCGCTTGCAGCTGGCGTTCGCTATCCTCACGGCGCTGGCCCTGCTTTACNATGTCTTCAGGGCCAACGCGCGACTGCCGCTCATCGCCGGCGGGCTGTGGCTGATAACGGCCGTAATCGGCGGCGGCCTGCTGCCGGGCATATTGCAGCGCTACGTGGTGGAGCCGAACGAGCTCACCCTGGAAACGCCCTACATCGAGCACAACATCGAGTTCACGCGCTTTGCATTTGGGCTGGACCGCATAGAGACGCGGGAGTTCGGCGAAGTTGTAGACCTAAAACCTCGCGATCTACTCGAGAACGAGGACGTGTTGCGCAACATCCGGTTGTGGGATTGGCGGCCGCTGGGCCAAACGTATCGCCAACTACAGGGCTTGCGTCCCTACTACGACTTCAGCGACGTCGATGTCGACCGTTACACCATCGACGGTAAGCAGCGCCAGGTGATGGTCGGCACGCGCGAGCTGGACAAGAGCAAGCTGCCCGCCCCGTCGTGGGTCAATCGAACGCTGGAGTTTACCCACGGCTATGGGATCGTGATGAACCCGGTCAACGAGGTGACACCCGACGGCCAACCGCAATTCTTCATTAAGGATTTCCCGCCCCAAAGTCGTATACCGATCGAAGTGACGCGGCCGGAGATCTATTACGGCGAACTGACCAATGACACCGTTTACGTCAGCAGCAACCGGCAGGAATTCAGCTATCCAAGTGGCGATACCAATGTATATACGAACTACAGCGGCACGGGTGGTATTATCCTCAACTCTTACCTCAAGCGGTTAGCCTTCGCGCTGCGCGAGAGCGATCCCAACGTGCTGCTCAATGACGACATCACGAACTCGACGCGGGCCCAGTTCCGCCGCCAGATTCAGTCGCGCATCCGCGAGATCACGCCGTTTCTCATCCTCGATGGCGNCCCGTACATTGTGGTCAATGGCGAAGGCCGTCTCATCTGGATCCAGGACGCCTATACCGCCAGCAACGCCTTCCCCTATTCGACGCCGGTGCAAATCGCCGAGCTACCCAGCACCACGGCCATCGAGGGGCAATTCGAGCGCCGGCACACGATCAATTACATCCGCAATGCCGTCAAGGTGACGCTCGACGCCTACGATGGCACGGTCAACTACTACCTGAGCGACCCGTCCGACCCCATTATCCGTAGCTATGCNCGCGCCTTCCCCGGCGTNTTCCAGCCNTTCGAGGCTATGCCCGATGAGCTCGTNGCCCACGTCCGCTATCCGGAGGACATGTTCAACATNCAGGCNCGCCAGTACACCACCTANCACATGTCCGACGTCCGCGTGTTCTACAACAAGGAAGACTTGTGGCAAATACCCACCGAGATCTCCAACGCGGGCGAAAGTCTGGCCGAGCCTTACTACGTCACACTGCCCCTACCGGGTTCCGACGAGCCGGAGTACCTGTTGATCCTGCCTTTCAGCCCAGCCACCAAGAACAACATGATAGGCTGGATGGCCGCNNGNAATGATCCGGAGCATTACGGGCANCTCATTGTCTACGAGTTGCCCAAGCAGGAATTGATCTTCGGCCCGATTCAGGTCGAAGGACGCATCGACCAGGAGCCNGTCATCTCCCAACAATTTTCGCTGTGGGACCAGCGCGGATCGAACGTCATCCGCGGCAACCTTCTGGTGCTGCCCATCAACAGCAGCTTCCTCTACATCGAACCGGTTTACTTACTTTCCGAGACAAGCGCCCTGCCCGAGTTGAAACGGATCGTGACGGCCAGCAATACCTCCATCGCGATGGCCGAGACGCTCAACGCGTCGCTGCTGGCCCTGGCGCGCGGGTCATCGGTGGCCCTCGAGTTGCCCTCCGGGGAAACCGGNAGCGCCACAGATGGGGAGGCGACGCCCGGCCCAGCCGTGGCCGTGCCGGAATCACTGGAGGAGTTGGTGGCGGCGGCCAACGACCACCTTCAAGCAGCGGAAGCGGCGCAGCGCGATGGAGATTGGGCGGCATACGGCCGCGAGTTGGACGCTCTGCGTGTCATCCTGGGAGAACTTTCGGCGCTCATCGGCCAGCGCCCGTAATCAGCGGACCCCCATATGTAGAACTCATCAGCGCCACTGTAACGCGCGATACAGCACGCGCCGGGATTTATTGTATGATAAAGAGTGTGTATATTTCCCTATACAATTGACTTATCCGGCGACTATTGAGCGTGTCGAGCAATGGTAATTGCGATGTTTCTCGCCCACCTTGTGGGCGACTATGTTTTACAATGGGATTCCCTGGCGGAGTGGAAGGCTCGCGAATTTCGNGGAGTCGTCATTCACAGTCTGATCCTGTTCGTCGTCACGGCNTTGTTCGCCCTACCGTTTGACGCNACGTGGTGGAGCGGCGTCCTCATCATCGGCCTGAGTCATTTCCTCATCGACAGNCTGCAATTCTTCTTCAAGCCCGGCATTAACCCTCTCCTGCGCTTTTTCCTGGACCAAGTCGCCCACTTCTTTTTCATCATCCTGGCCCTTGTGCTCGGCGGCTACCTGGCGTGGGGAGATATCTGGGGCGGGATCGTGAGCAGCGCTATGGAAACACCGCTGCTGACGGCAGCCACCGGCTATGCCTTTATCACCATGCCGGCCTGGGTGCTGCTGAAGTTCCTGGCTTATGGCCTGGCCAAAGGGCAAGCGCCCAATTTCCCGGCCGGTCCTAATAAATTCGTCGGGATCACTGAGCGGTTGATCATCGCTACCCTGGTCCTGTTCGGGCAATTCCTGCTCGTCCCCCTGGTGGCACTGCCGCGCCTGATCGTCGAATGGCCGGAAGTGACCAACAAGGGCAGCGACGGCGTATACCTGATCGAGTTGGTGTCTAGCGTTGTACTGGCCATCAGCGTGGGGCTAGGCCTCAGTCTTTTGCAATTTTAGCCCCTCCTTTCTATCCAACCCTTTTTCCNCTCACCCATCCCGATAAACGATTTAGACCCTATGGCTCGGCCAGCAGCGCNCGAATCTGCGGCAGGGCGTCTTCGGCCGCGTGAACGCCGGCCAAAATGATCTCCTCGGCGCGGCTGAAGCCAGTCATCAGCGTGATGCTGGCCGGGATTTCCGGCCGGATCAGCAGGTCGGGTGGAAACTCCCGCAGGCGACTATCCGTCAGGGCAGCCAGCATGATCATGATCACGTTGTATACCTCGTTCAGGGCCAAAGGAGCGAAAGGAAGCTGCAAGCCTGTTTCGAGGGGGCGCAGCCCGGGCATGTTGCGGCTGAAGCTCGGCAAGACGTCGACGGCGATAGTGCGCGTCGCGCCCATCGACTGGGCCACGTCGACCGGTACATTGTCGAGAACGCCCCCGTCGACGAGGCGATAATCCCCCAGTTCGACCGGCTCGAAGATGCCCGGCACGGAGATGGTCGCCCGAACGGCGTCGATGACCAGGCCACCCTGCAGGATCACCTCGCGGCCGGTGTGGATGTCAACTGACACCATCGACAACGGGTGGCGAAGGTCGGCAAACGTCAGATCTTCGCCCAGCAGGTCGGCCATGAAGTTATAGATGCGTCGCCCGCCCACGCTCAACCCGGCGGAAGAGATGTTCACGTCGACCAGCTTGATCTGCTCCGTCAGGCGGCTCAGGCGGCTCACCTCTTGCTCGACGGTCTCGATTGGGACGCCGGCGGCGTAGAGCGCCCCCACCAGCCCGCCCATGCTGGTCCCGGCGATCAGATCNATGGGGATCTGTTCGCGCTGCAGCACCTGCATGATGCCGATGTGGGCCAGGCCGCGCGCGCCACCCCCGCCCAATACAAGGCCGATTCGCGGCCGTTTCGATTCTTGATATGATTCCATTCGTACCTTGTCCGTGTTCCGCCTACTCTAGCCCGATGCGCCGCTTGAAGACGCATAAGTAGAACCGCGCCCAGTTCGGCGTAGCGGTCTGGAAGTTGCGGCCGATTTCGCCATTTTTACCCTGCGCTTCGGCCGGCTCCAGGCTCACCAGNTCCCATCCCTCCACGCCGCACTGATTGAGCCACGCCTCTAGCGTCAGCGGGTCATAGCGGGTCAAATCCTTCCAGCTTTGATCCGGGTATTCGCGCTGGATGTATTCAATGACGACGGAATCATCCTTACTCAACTCAAACACACGCACTAAATATTCCCATTGCCCCATCAGTCCGTCTCCTGATTGTTTCGATGCCATACCCTCATTTATACGGAGATTCCGATTATTGGCAATCCACCGCCGGCGAACTACAATGCCCGCATCGATTGATTATGGCCAAGATTCGTCGCATCCTCTTCTGGCTTCTTAGCCCGCTCTGGTTCGCCCTGGCGGTCGTCAGCCTGTTCCTGGGAATGGCCTTTTTCTCCGGCAATAACCCTGCCCCTGTCCTGGTGGCGGCCTTTTTCTCCGGCAGCCCGGTTGAACAACAACTTGCCGCGCTGGTCGTGCGGCTCCTCTTGCTGCCATTCCAAATCATCTTCATCGGCCTGGTGATTGGGGCCACGCTCTGGGTCTTTCGCCGCCGCCAGAGGCTTTCGCGCTGGGTATTGGGCGAGCCGCTGGCCGAACGGCTTACCCCCACCGACGCGACANCCGAGAGCTTGCCGGCCGTCCTGCANCCGACNCGCCGGCAAACGATGCAACAAATCCTCTCCAGCGTTATCGCCGTCACGGCCATTTTCGCCGGCACNNTGCTCATCGTGGGCCANTTCGTGGCCCGTGATGACCTGGCCGTGGTCGTGGCCGCCCTCACCAGCAGCCTGGCCTGGGGCGCGCGGCTGCCCATCGGCGATTTGCTCGGCGGCATCACCAACATCTTCGAGAGCAATCTGGCCGTCGGCGACCGCATCATCTACAAACAGTTCGAGCGGTCAGTGGAGGGGACGGTCGAATCGGTGGATTTGCGCTTTCTCTCCGTNCGGGCGCGNACNGGCGAGCTGACTTCCATTCCGTTCGGNGATCTGCGCATCTTTCGCAACTACAGCCGGGGGGANTNCATCGGCGTNTATGCCGCCTTCCCTGTCGCCGCGGGCGATCTGAGCCGGGCTGTCGAACTGCTCATGGGGCTTGCGCCGCAATCGATGGAACTGGTGCCGCAACTCCTCGAACCCTGGCAGCCGATGGGACTAGACAGCGTTCTGGGCGCGACCGTGGACATATTTTTGTTTGGCAAGACGAAGGAGGAGTGGGAGGATGACCTGCAANTGGCCTTNCACGCCGTCGTCCGCGAGCGNTTCGAAGCGGCCGGCATCCCGCTGCAGGGCAAGGAGCAACAAAGCACATGAAGCGTCGATTATTACTGCTGGTTTTG
>JAACJX010000636.1 GCA_014237545.1 Ardenticatenia bacterium
GCCGGTCGCCGCGCCGGACTCGATGCCGATGCACCACGCCGGGTCGCCGTCATCGGCGATCGTCTGCGTCAGCGCCAGCAGCTCGTCCCAGGTCTCCGGGACTTCGTAGCCCGCGGCGTCGAAAGCGGCCTTCGGATACCACACCAGGCTCTTGCCGTTGAAGCGGTGCCACACGCCGGCGACCTGGCCGTTGATGTTGGCCATGTCTATCCAGCTGGAGTTGTACTGCTGGGCCAGCCAGTCCTCGGAGATGAACGTCGTCGGGTCGACCACGTATCCCTGGCGGACGAAAGTCGCCAGCAGGCCGGGCTGCGGGAAGTCGGCGATGTCGGGGGCGTCGCCGGCCTCGACACGGACGCCGATCGAGCCCTCGAACTCCTTGCCACCGATGTACTGGACGTCGATGCCGGTTGCCTCTTCGAAGGCGACGACCGACTGCTCGAACTTGACCGTGTCGGCATCGGCAAACGGGCCGTCGACAACAACGACTTTGCCCTCATACGCGCCGGTCAGCGCCTCTTCCAGCGCGCCACCAGGCATTACCGGGAAGGCCGCCTCGCCGGTTTCGGCGGGCATTTCCTCGGTCGGTTCTTCCGGAGCCGCTTCCTCGGTGGGAGCGGCCTCTTCAACAGCGGGCGCCTCGGTGGGCGTCGCTTCCTGCGTGCCGCCGCCGCAGGCCACCAGGACCAGCGCCAGGACGAGCAGGAGACTCAGAATAGTGAATTTACCAAACTTAGACATAGGATTCTTTTCCTCCCAGAAAAGTTACAAGTTGGAATAGCCTTAGAACATTATTGTGGTTCATTTTGTTTTCTTCGATAGCGAATCTCCTCAATGTGAATTTGCGGCAGGTGGAGCCGTCGTCTGACGGGCCACCAATTCAGTCGGCAGGATTACGTGTTGCGCCGACTGCTGGCGATCGCTGTCCATGGAATCGAGCAGCAGTTCCGCCCCCCGGGCGCCGGAATCGTANAGCGGCTGGTTGATCGTGGTCAGGCGGAAGTATTGGGCGATCTCCACGTCATCGAAGCCGATGACCGACAGATCACCCGGCACGGCCACGCCGGCCTGCTGGGCCGCTTCGAGCGCGCCAAAGGCCATCGTGTCGCTGTAGGCGAAGACGGCCGTCGGCCGCTCGTCCAGGGCCAGCAATTCGTGCGTCATTCGCCGCGCCTCGCGCCAGCCATAAAAACCCTGGCAGTGGTANTGGGGGTTGAAGGGAATGCCGGNCGCNTCCAGNGCGNCGCGATAACCGCGNTAGCGATCGACAATCGGCCGGAAGTTGAACGGGTTNTCGTCGAGGTGCTCACCGANGTAGGCGATGCGCCGGTGGCCCAGATCGATCAGGTGCCTGACNGCCGCACGCGCCCCGGCCACGTCGTCAATCGTGACGCTGGGCAATTGCTCGTGATAGGCGTCNATCAGCACGGTTGGAACTCCCATTTGGAGAAANCGCTCCGCTTCGGCGTCATTGGGCGCCAGCGACAGGATGAGCAATCCGTCCACCCGCTCGCCGCGCGGCAGAGCGCGCAGGCATTCATCGCGGCGGGCCACGGTTTCCACGTTATAGAGGATGAGATCATATCCGCCGGCGGACAAGACATGCTCGATTCCCTGAAGTCGTTCGACGTAGGAGCGTCGGGTGAAAAAGGGGGCGATGACGGCGATGGCCATCGACCGGCCGCGGGAGAGGCGACGGGCAACAGAGCTGGGGGAGTAGTCGAGCGCCTGGATGGCTGTCTGCACCTTCTGGCGCGTCTCCTCGCTTACCATCGGGCTGTCGTTCAGAACGCGCGATACGGTGCCAACACCGACGCCCGCGTGCCTGGCGACATCCCGAATCGTAATAGCGGCCACAACCCTCTCCTGCCGGAACCGGTTTGTAACAAACGGCAGCTTGGAACCGGTTCCAATAGGCAAACTATACAGGAACTAGGGTGGGTTGTCAACCTGTGCAAGGGGATGGCAGGGGAGAAAGGGAGCGGGGGAGAAAGGGGGTAGGGAAGATAAAGGGCTGGAGAGATGTGGAAAAAACGAGCTTTCAATAGATAAATAAGCTACCATGAAGAGTTGCCGATCACGGGGGTTTAACGCGGTTTATCACCGTGACTAATTTGCCGATGTTCACTATGGCTGCGAAAGCCCCTGCTCCCTTTCACCCCTTCTCCCTTTCTCCCTTGCCCATTTATATCCACGTCGGCTCTTCGTAAGTGCCGAAGACCTCGCGGAATACATCGGTGATCTCGCCCACGGTGGCATAAGCGCGGACGGCGTCGAGGATGTAGGGCATCGTGTTATCCGTGCCCTCGGCCGCGGCCCGCAGCGCGGCCAGCGTGGCGGCGACGCGCTCGTTGTCTCGCTCGGCCCGCAGCTTGCTCAAGCGGCCGACTTGCCGGTCATACCCCTGCGGGTCCATCTCCAGAATGGGGATGCGCAGCTTCTCGTTTGGGTCGGCATAGGCATTGACGCCGACGATAAACCGCTCGTCGCGGTCGATCTCGCGCTGGTAGCGGTAGGCGGCGGCGGCGATCTCCGACTGGAAAAAGCCCTGGTCGATAGCCGGCAGCACGCCGCCCAGCTCGTCCACCTGTGCCCAGTAGTCATACACCTGGGCCTCGATCTTGTTCGTCTCGTGCTCGACGAAGAATGAGCCCGCCAGCGGGTCGACGGTGTTCACCACACCGCTCTCTTCGGCGATGATCTGCTGNGTGCGCAGGGCGACGGTGACCGCCTCTTCGCTCGGCAGGGCCAGCGCCTCGTCCATGCTGTTGGTGTGCAGGCTTTGCGTGCCGCCCAGCACGGCCGCCAGCGCCTGGATGGCGACCCGCACGACGTTGGTCTCCGGCTGCTGCGCCGTCAGGCTGACCCCGGCCGTCTGCGTGTGGAAGCGGCAGAGCCACGAGCGCGGGTTCTTGGCCCCGAAGGTCTCGCGCATCTCCCGCGCCCAGATGCGCCGCGCGGCGCGGAACTTGGCGATCTCCTCGAAGAAATCGTTGTGGCTGTTGAAGAAGAAGCTGAGCCGCGGGGCGAAGTCGTCGATGTCCATGCCCCGGGCCAACGCCCAGCGCACGTACTCCAGCCCGTCGCCCAGCGTGAAGGCCAGTTCCTGCGCCGCCGTGGAGCCCGCCTCGCGGATGTGGTAGCCGCTGATGGAGATCGTGTTCCACAAAGGCATGTGGCGCGCGCCGTATTCGATGGTATCGATGACCAGCCGCATTGACGGCTCGGGCGGGAAGATGTATTCCTTTTGAGCGATGTACTCCTTCAGGATGTCGTTTTGCAGCGTCCCGCCCAGCCGGGATTGGTCCACGCCCTGCTTCTCGGCCGCGGCGATGTACATGGCCCAGATGATGGCCGCCGGGCTGTTGATCGTCATGCTGGTCGTCACCTGGTCGAGCGGGATCCCATCGAACAGGATCTCCATGTCGGCCAGGCTGCTGATAGCCACGCCGCACTTGCCGAACTCGCCCAGCGCTTGCGGCGCGTCGGTGTCGTAGCCCATCAGCGTCGGCAGGTCGAAGGCCACCGACAGACCCATGTTGCCCTGGCTGAGCAGGTACTTGTAGCGGGCGTTCGTCTCTTCGGCGCTGCCGAAGCCGGCGAACATGCGCATTGTCCACGGCTTGCCGCGATAAAGGGTGGCATGGACGCCGCGGGTATAGGGATACTCGCCGGGGTTGCCCAGGTCTTCCATATAATCGAGGTCGGCCACGTCCAGCGGCGTGTAGAGGCGGCGGATGGGCTCGCCGGACGTCGTGACGAACGACTCCCGGCGCTCCGGCGCGCGGGCCAGCGTCCGTTGCAGGGTGGTCTCTTCCCAGCGGTCATGGGTATCGGCCAGTTCGGCCAGCTTGGCTTTGTCGTACATCGGTCACCTCCGGGCAAATGACCTGGGGGACCGCCTGTGTCAGATTGGGCACCCCCCAGGTTGAAATTGTNAGCAGCCTGGTTACGGGGGATTATACTTGCCCCCGGCCGAATGTCAGATCAAAATTCTAAGCTCGGCCATCTAATCCCTTTGACACCCCTTTCTGGCGGTATTTTAAAGAGCATTGTAATATAAATTGTAAGGCAAACCGTATAAAGTACCCATGCGCCAATAGGCAATTAGCGGGGTTTCAGGTCATTTGTGGCTTCACAGGCAGGTAGTAACGACGGATTGACATGAGGATTAGTGGTTTTGTACTATGATGCTCTAGCCGTTATGGTCGAAGTCTCATTCGTCGCCCCAATAACGTATTGGTAGAAAGGCTTTTAATCGAGTTGCAGCAATCAAGACAGGACAACTGAATAAGCGGGATTGAGTTTAAGACTCGCCGGCCAACCATGCTCAGGCGAGAACCCATTCGGTGGCAATCGCGACTGGGTGCTTGGATCTCAGGAGGTCTATTTGTAAGGCGAAAACAGCTCGGACTAACCAAGGTATTCATCCGTCGNGGTCGTATGAGCGTTGAAAAAACCTGGCATGGCGATCTCGACANACATTGTAGATGGGGTTTAGTATCGACTTTTTCCTGATTTGAGGAGGAATATTATGAATCAACGTGGTAGATCCCTTTCGCTTCGAAGGATCGGCCTGGTCACCCTGTTGCTGTTAGGGTTAATCGGGTTTAGCGTGGCTAGCATCGCCGCTCAGACGGAATGCGATCTGACAACCGCCGGAGACAGTTGCACCATNAATAANGCGGTTTTNCAGCAAGGTGGGCTGCCCGGCTCTNCCGGTAGTGGCGTGTTAGGCTCGTTCGTTANNNTNNGCGNNAATACCNCNGNNNTCNAAGGTTACAACACGGATGAAAGGCCGCCACAATTTNACGAAACGAATTCAGGTACATTCAACTTCGCCTTGCCTCTCTCGGATGTCCCGACTGTGGTATACAATGGCCAGTTCTACCGNGAATTCNTTNTGGACATNAACCAAAACGCCGGGCTGCNAAGCGGTCTGNTNTCACTTGACNGCGTNAAGCTATTTGCTTCGACAAGCAACGTNTTGTACGACTTCAATGGCACGAACTTCGATACACCCGCTCCGGCGGATTTGCTCTATGATATGGGCGACAATTACATCAAGCTGGACTGGAATCTGGTCGGCTCCGGTAGCGGTGCCGCCGACATGTCGCTGTTGATTCCAGAGAGCGTGTTCGCCGCTTATCCGACTTGTTACTATGGCTCGACGGAACCGTGCAACATCTATCTTTCGCTTTACTCCAAATTCGGCGTTAAGAATGCCAACAATGACGGTGAGGAAGAATGGGCGCTGGTTTCTGGAAGTAATGTTCGCGCCCGGCTCACGGTTACCAAAATCGCCGATCCTCAGGACGGGACCGATTTTGATTTCAACCTGAGCGGCAGCAATAGCGTCGACGTTGACTTCATGCTGGATGACGCCGATCCGGATGACAACGATGATGTCAACCAGACCGAGAGCTTCGTGCTTTTGCCCGGCACCTACTCGGTGGCTGAGACGTTGCCGGCCGGTTGGCAGTTGGATAGCGCGACTTGCTCGGGTGGCATCAACCCGGCCAATATCGTCCTGGAATCACTGGACGAAGTAACCTGCACCTTCACAAATAGCAAGATCCCGCCGACGTCCACGCCGACGAGCACGCCAACCAGTACACCTACGAGTACGCCGACGTCCACGCCGACGTCCACGCCGACGAGCACGCCGACCAGTACGCCGACCAGTACGCCGAC
>JAACJX010000633.1 GCA_014237545.1 Ardenticatenia bacterium
CTCGGCCGGGGCCGGCGCTTCGATGTCCTCGATGAAGTCGCCCAGTTCGGCGTCGGACTCGTCGCCCACCGGCCGCTCCAGGTGCACCGGCTGGCGGCTGGTGCGCAGCATCCAGCGCACGCGGTCGGCTGGCAACTCCATGTTCTCGGCGATCTCTTCGGCTGTCGGCTGGCGGCCGTATTCCTGCTCCAGTTCCTGGGCCACCTGATAGAGCTTGCTAATCCGACCACCCAGGTGGGCCGGGATGCGGATGGTGCGGCCGTGGTTGGCCAGCGCGCGGGTCACTGCCTGGCGGATCCACCACGTCGCATAGGTGCTGAAGCGGTTGCCGCGGCGATAGTCATACTTCTCGACCGCCTTCATGAGGCCGACGTTGCCTTCCTGGATCAAGTCGAGGAATTGCAAGCCGCGGCCGCGGTACTTCTTGGCGATGCTGACCACAAGGCGCGTGTTGGCGCGGATGAGGTGGGCGCGGGCGGCGTCGCCTATCTCGCGCTGGCGGTCCAGCAGGTCGCGCTCGTCCAGGGTCAGCTCCTCGCCCGACTCCAGCCGCTCGACGGCGGCGCGGCCGGCCTCGATCTCCATCGCCAGGTGGACTTCCTCGTCGGCCGACAGCAACGACTGCTGGCCCATCTCGCGGAAGTAGAGGCCTACGGAGTCGTCGATCGGCACGTTGCTCAGATCGAACAACGGCGCGTCGTGGGAGCGCACCCGGGCCGGGCGCACAACGCGTTCTTCCTGCGGGATCTCGGCCAATTCGCCGTTCGCGTCGTCCAAATCTTCCTCATCGCCATCGACGCTCAGAGCGGCGGCCACAATGTCTTCCTCGTTCTCATAGATGGCAAGACCAAGCGTCTGGGCTTCTTCCAGCAACGTTTCCAGCAGGGTTATATTGTTTTCGATTTCCGGCAACGCTTCCAGGATCTGGTCATAAGTTAAATATCGCTGCTCGATCCCTTCATTTAAAAGCGCATTGAGGATTTCCATTTCATCCGACAATGGATCGTTCAATTCTGTCATATCAAGATAATTCCTTGCGGTCTCCCTCGGTCTTCTGCCGGGGCCAGAGCATTTAAAAAAGCATCGGCCCCCAGAGATGCGCGCAACAACGCTGAACGCTGCTTAATTCAGCGGAGATAGAATGATAATTTATTATGTCTCAGCGCTGTTGATGGGTTGGCCTCGGCCCAACGCACCTCTTCCTCTTCCTATAGATCAAAAGTGCAGTCTAGCATAAGCGACAGACAAAAGTCAATAGGCCCAGCCGGTCTGATCCTGATATTTTGACGCGCCGCGACATCAATTACTTACCTGGTCTCTAGACGCAAAAATGAGGCCGAATGTTACAAAAACCTGTNATTTGCTTAACTGTTACTAAGGACAATATCATGTATAATGCCGCCCAAGTTAGGGAAGCCGATCCTGTTCATCTCTATATTTGCGGAGGTTTTGTAATGTTTTTTGCGAAGGTTAGGACGAAGAGAAATCGAACCNTTTTCTATCTGTTAGCTNTCCTGCTCATGTCNGCCCTGGTAGCGTGTGGCGGCGGCGGGCAGGAAGCCGAAGTNACCGTGGAGCCTATCGCNACGCAGCCACAGGAGCAGCCTACCCAGCCGCCCGCGCCGACTGACGCGCCCACGGAAGCGCCCACCGAGCCGGCAGCGCCGACCGAGGAGCCGACCCCGGCCGGCCCCGTCGCACAGGCTTCTTTCCAGGACGCCATCCAGGCGACCGTTCAGATCGAGGCCCAGGGCAGCTTCATGGACCCGGANTTCGGCATGCAACTGAATACTGCCGGCCGNGGCTCCGGCTTCATCATCGACCCGTCGGGCATCGCCGTCACCAACAACCACGTCGTCACCGGCGCGGCCTTCCTGCAGGTCTTTGTGCAGGGCAACGACCGGCCGCTGAACGCNCGCGTATTGGGCGTGTCGGAGTGCAGCGACCTGGCCGTGATCGACATCGAGGGCGAGGGCTTTCCGTTCCTGCAATGGAACGATTCCCCGGCCCGTCTCGGCACCGAGATCTACGCCCTGGGCTTCCCCCTCGGCGACCCGGAGCCGACCCTGACCCGCGGCGTCATCTCCAAGGAGCAGGCCAATGGCGACACCAGCTGGGCATCCATCAACAACGTGCTCGAGCACGATGCCACCATCAACCCCGGCAACTCCGGCGGCCCGCTGGTGACCACCGACGGCAAGGTCGTCGGCGTCAACTATGCCGGCAATTCCGGCGTCAACCAGTACTTCTCCATCAACGCCGCCGACGCTCGCCGCATTGTCGAACAGCTGCGCGGCGGGTCAGACCTTGACTCAATCGGCGTCAACGGTGAAGCTGTGGTCACCGATGACGGCCTCAGCGGTATCTGGGTCGCCTCGGTCGAATCCGGCTCCCCGGCCGACCGCGTTGGCGTCGAGGCCGGCGACATCATCACCAAGCTCGAAGGGCTGGTCCTGTCGACCGACGGCACGATGGCCGACTACTGCGACATCCTGCGCAGCCGCAACGCCACTGACCCGATGGCTATCGAAGTGTTGCGCTTCGCAACCCAGGAAGTGCTGGAAGGCCAGCTGAACGGCCCGGAACTGGAGC
>JAACJX010000629.1 GCA_014237545.1 Ardenticatenia bacterium
GAACCCGGCGAACACTTCCATCTGCCGGATGAGCACCGGCTTGAGCGCCGGGTCGATGTCGTCCCAGGCGGGAATCTCAGCCGGGCGCGCGGTCAGCTCGGCGTCGGCGGGGACGACGCCCAGCGCCTTCTGGCGGGCGAATATCTCTTCACGCAACACGTCCCAGCCCTGGTCGAACTTGCCCTTGTACTTGTCGGACCATTCCTTGGGCACGTGGTGCGGCGCGTGGGTCGCGCCGGGGGCGAAGTAGATGAAGAACGGCTTGTCGGGCATCAGCGCCTTCTGCTGCCGCGCCCAGTTGATGGCCTTGTCGGCCATGTCTTCAGTCAGGTGGTATCCCTCTTCGGGCGTCTTGGGCGGCTCGATGGGCGTCGTGCCTTCGTAGAGCGCCGGGTACCACTGGTTGGCCTCGCCGCCGATGAAACCGTAGAAGTATTCGAAGCCGCCGCCGCCACTCGGCCACTGGCGGAACGGGCCCATCGGGCTGGTCTCCCACACGGGTACCTCGTGGCACTTACCAAACTGGGCTGTGGAGTAGCCGTTGAGCTTGAGCGTCATCGCCAGCGGNGCGCAGTTGTCGGGCCAGATAGAGGTGTAGCCCGGCGCGGAAGTGGCCAGCTCGGTGATGCCGCCCATACCTACCGTGTGGTGGTTGCGGCCGGTCAGCAGCGCCGAGCGCGTGGGCGAGCAGAGCGCCGTGGTATGGAAGCGGTTGTACTTAAGACCTTCCGCGGCCAGTCGTTCGGCCGTCGGGGTGTGGATCGGGCCGCCAAAGGCGCTGGAAGATGCGAAGCCGGCGTCATCGATCAGCACGATCAGGACGTTGGGCGCGCCGGGCGGCGGCCGCAGCGGCTCGATGGGCGGAAATTTCGACTCCGGGTCCTTGGCGTCGTACTTCACCAGCCCCGCGTAGGCGCGGTCGGGAATGGGCAAAATGGAACGGGAATGCTTATCATGTTGGTTTGACATCTTGTGTTGTCTCCTCACTAAAACAGGCAGGATTAAAAAGGATCTGTCCTGTAAATCTATCTCCTAGCGGGGCGAACCCTGGCCGGCAGAAGGGGATGGCTTCGGCGGCGCGTCCTCGGCTGCGGCCATNGCCNCCATATCCTCCANATTGTAGGCAGCGAGCATTTTTCGCTCTTCCTCCTGTTTCGGAAACATGAAGAACACCAGCGCCGCGCCAATCAGCACCGCGACGATCCCGGCGATGTAGGCATACTGGTCGCCATCCAGAAACGCGGCCTTGGCCGCGGCGGTGATCTGCTCGGCGTACTGCGGGTACTGCGCGGCGACCGACTGTGCCCCGGCGAAGGACATGGTCAGCTCATTCGTCACTGTGCTGGGGACCTGTCCGGCGCCGGGTTCGCTCGCCAGCGCGGCCGTCATGGCCGCAGCATACCCACTCGCCAGCAACGCGCCGAAGAGCGATTGCATNAGCGCCCCGCCCAGGTCGCGTTGCAGGTCAGCCGTGCCGGAAGCCATACCGGCGCGCGTAACCGGCACCGAGGCGGTCAGGGTGCGGCTGGCGGGNGTGCCGGCCAGGCCGACGCCAACGCCGACAAACGCATAGCCCAAACCGACCATCCAGTAGGGGATGCCTTCAGTCCAAAGCAGCAACATGGTCACGAAACCAAGCAGTACGAAAATATAACCAATCAGCAACGTGGTTCGAGCGCCATGGGATTCGACCAGCTTGGCCGAACGCGGCGCGACAAGAATCATAAAGATCGCCGCGGGCAGGATAGCGAATCCGGCGTCGACTGTTGAGTATCCGAGAACGTCCTGCAGGAACTGCTGGCCGATAAACATCGCTCCCATCAGCGCGCCGAAAACGATAATGCCCGCCAGCGCGGCCACCCAGAAGGGGCGCCGGCCGGCGATCTTCAGATCGTAAAGCGGGTTCTCGGCCCGGCGTTGTCGAATGACGAACAGGACGAGCGACACCAGGGCCACACCCAGTAAAACCAACACCGCGCTTCTGGCGCTTTGCACAGGCGCGAAGTTGATCGCCAGGACGAAGGAACCGACAAGTACCAGCGACAGGATACCGCCCAGGTTATCCACCGGCTCTTCAGTCTCATGGACATGTGCCGGGATAAAGCGCCAGGCCATGAACAGGGCGAGCACCGCCAGCGGAACAACGACGAAGAAAACCGAGTTCCAGGGGAAGCGCTCCAGTAACAGCCCGGATAACAGAGGACCGCTGGCGCTGATAGCGCCGCCGATCGCCGCCCATAAGGCGATGGACCGGGTGCGCGCCGGGCCAGGCCCCCACAATGCCGCGATTAGGGATAGAGTCGTCGGGTAAGCCATGCCTGCNGCAAGTCCGCCGAAGAGACGCCCGCCGATAAGAACCTCGATCGATGGGGCGAAAGCACAGATCAACGCGGCGGGGATGGCTAGCGCCACGCCTAGCATCGCCATTAGCTTGCGGCCGTAGCGATCTCCCAGCGCACCCAGCCACAGAACCGAGCAAGCGAGGCCAAGCGAGTACGCCACGGCGACCAGGTTGAGTTGCGGCTGGGAAGCGTCGAATGCCTGCCCGATGGCCGGCAAGGCGACATTGGCCATAGCCAGCGGCAGGTTGGCTACGGCGGCGACCATAATAAGCGTGGCGAGGATGATCCCCGCCTGGTCCGGGGCGCCGGCCGATAAGTCTGTTTTGTGAGGCGAAGTCTCCGACCCGGTACCTGCTTTTGATTTACCCCTCATCAAAGTCCCTCTAAAGAAGTTGCTGGCACATTGTTAGTGGTGAGAGCGAACCGCCATATCTGATGTGAGTTGGGACTCCAGCGAGCCCACCGCGTGACGAACGGTCTCGAATATGTTATCTGCGCCAATTTCCTCAACCACACCGGCCCGTTGCAGGAGAGATCGCTCCTCATGGTCCACACGAGCCAATGCAAGTTTTATGTCCTTACGGCCAAGCTCTTCGTTCATTTTGCTGAGTATTTCCGCGCCATCCATATCCATGAAAGTCGCCGAGCCGAGGTCCACGACGACAGCGCGCGGCTTATGTTCCTCGATCATCGCCAGAACCGATTCCCGAAAAGGAGCGGCATCGGCAAAAAACAGCGGCCCGGCCATGTCGACCACAAGCACCGCTTCCGATAGCTTCGCCCGCGGGTTCCGGTCCACGACGACGTAAGTATTCTCTTCCTCGTCCAGGCCCATGCGCCGCACGGGTGACTTCGACACCCCGGCGATGAGCAGCAGCAGCGACAGAGCCACGCCGATCACCACTCCGGCCAGCACGCTGATGAAGAACAGTCCCAGCCCGGCGGCGACGAAGGCGGCGAAGTCGACTCGGCTGGTGGCCCTCACCTTTCGCAGGACGGGCACCTTGACCAACCCGATGGCCGCGTCGATGACCACCGCCCCCAGGACGGCGTTCGGCAGGTTCGTGAACAAGCCGGCCAGAAACAACACGGTCAGCAAAATGAGGCCGGCGGTGACCANCGANNCCATNTGNGACTTCTGCCCGGCCAGGTCGGCNACCGTCGTCTTNGACAGGCTGCCGTCGACCACGTAGCCGCCCAGCAGGCTGGATACGCCGCTGGCCATGCCCTGGGCGACCATCTCCTGGCTGACGTCGATCTCGTACTGGTGCAGCGCCGCCTTGTCGCGGGCGGCGGCCAGCGTCTCGCTGAAGCCGACGAAGATGACCGCCAGCGCGCCCATCAGCAACGGCGTCAGGTCGCTGAGCGCGAAGGTGGGAATGGCCACGGACGGCAAGCCAGTGGGGACNNTGCCGACGATACTCACGCCGTGGTTGGCGTTCAGCGGCAGCACCGTGGCGACCAGGATCCCCAGGACGACGGCTATGAGCGCCCGCGGCCACTTGGGGAAGTAGCGGCGCAATATCAACAGCAGAGCCAGCGCCGCCCCGCCGACGGCGAAAGTGTAGAGGTTGGTCTGCGGGANNTCCCTGATGGTTCCCACCAACACGTTCCAGTAGGAACCGTCCACTTTGGAAACGCCTAGCAGCTTGTGGGACTGGTCGATGATCAGGCCGATGCCGAAGGCGAAGATAAACCCTTCCAGTACGGCCCGGGACAGGAAATTAGACACCCAGCCCATGCGCAGCAGCCCCATCACGAAGAAGATGNCCCCAGTCAGCAGGGCCAGGGCGGCCGTGTAGGCGATCCACTCGTCNGANTTGGGCGAGGCCGCCAGGCCGCCGACGACGGCAAAGGACACGGCGGCCACGGTGGCGCTCGGCCCGGTGATTAGCTGCCGCGACGTGCCGAACAAGGCGTAGCCAATGAGCGCCCCCAGCGCCGTGTACAGCCCAAACTGGGCCGGAACGCCGACAATCGAGGAGTAGGCGATGCCCTGGGGCACCAGCAATGCCCACACCGACAGTCCGGCGATCAGGTCGCCCGCTAGCCAGGCGCGGTTGTAATGAGGCCGCCACTTTAGGGCCGGGATGTAATCGGTCCGCTTGCGCCCGGTGTCTTTGTTCGCCCGGGTCATTTGTTCTCACTCGAATTGGCTAGATGCAGAAGGCCCAGTTGCCCACAGCCCTGTCGAACCCGGAGCAATCGCCGGTTTCCTCTGCTTATAAAGATAGGCCGGCCGCGCCCCGCCGACAGCACCAAAATGGTGCAAATTTGGTGCAGCCAGGCCGGGGCGCTGTCCTGGCCGGCTGTTCAGGAAGATCAGGCCGGTTGCAGCGGGCGCTCACATGGCGGCCGGGAGGAGCGCGCTGCACCCAAATTGCACCTTTTTGGTTCTCCCTGGCGGCCGCGCGACCCATTAAGATGAGAGAGTCAATACATGTATGGCAACATAAGGTGGAGGTTACTGGCGATGATTAAACGCGGACCTGTAGATGTGCTCGTATTCGCGCTGGGCGAGCCCCGTTTCGACGGGAGCATCCTGCGCGAGCTGGAAAAGCAAACATCCTCCGGGACGATCCGGGTGCTCGACGTTATGGTCTTGTACAAAACGGAAACGGGAGAATGTTTACGGGTAGACATGGAAGATCTGGCGGCCGATGATCTGGCCGCGCTCACGGCCACCGGATTCGAGACTCTGGATCTCTTCGACTCCGAGGATGCCGACACGCTGTGGGAAGGTATGTTGCCGGACACGGCCGTGATCGCTCTGGCGATCGAACTTGCCTGGGCGGTCGACTTCGTCAACGTCCTCGAGGACGCGGGGATCGAAGTGGCCCTCAATTTCCGCGTCCCGGCGATCGTCATCGACGAGGCGCTGGCCGCGCTCGATGCCTAGAGTTATCTAGACTACTACAGAAGGAGACATAGAAATGCCAGGATTAATGCGAGGGATGGCCCGGACCGCGGCCGTGGTCGGCACGGCCACGGCCACCCGCAATGCCGTGAACCGCCGGCAAGCCGAAAAGAACGTCGCCGCATATAACAACGCGATGGCCCAGGCCGCGCCGCCGCCGCAACAGGTGCAGTACGTCGAGGCCGCACCGCCGCAACAGGTGCAGTACGTCGAGGCCGCGCCGGCCCCCGAAGAAGACGTCATCACGCAGTTGGAGCGCCTGGGCGCGCTGCGGGCGCAGGGAATATTGACCGAGGAAGAGTTCGCGGCCCAAAAGGCCAAGCTGCTCGGCCTGTGATCTAACCTGCCGCCGGCCGGGCCACAGAACGCCGGCCGGTGGATTTTTCGGCGATCTGCTTGACTCAGACGTAGCCGGGTGCGCAAGCTGCCGGCTACTATTCGTTTTTCTGTCATGTCCCAGGAGGCAACCGCCATGACCGCTGCCAGCGAAAAGAAAGAACTGAAGAACCTTGGCTATGAGGCTTTCATCGCCTTGCTGTCGATCATGTCTATTTTCGACATGCTGCTTATCTGGTTGCCGGGCCTAAGCGAGCCTTCGAAACAGGTCGTGACTATCTTTCAGGCGTTCGTCACGATCATCTTCGTGATCGATTTCCTCTATCGCCTGAGCTCGGCCGAGTCAAAGTCCGATTACTTCCTCAGGAACTGGGGCTGGGCCGACCTTCTGGCCACCATCCCGACCCTGCGCATCCTGCGTTTCTTCCGCATCTTTCGCGTCTATCGCCTGATGCGCGACATCGGCTTGCAGACCATCAAGGATCAACTGCTCTATGACCGCGCCGGCAGCGTCCTCTATCTGACCATCTTCCTGGGGCTGCTCATCATCCAGACGGCCAGCGTGCTGGTGCTCAACGTGGAAAGCGCCAACCCGGACGCTAACATCCGCACCCCATCCGACGCCATCTGGTGGAGTTACGTCACCATCACCACCGTCGGCTATGGCGACCGCTTCCCGACGACGAATTGGGGCCGGATCGTCGGCGTGCTGCTGATGACCAGCGGCGTGGCCCTGTTCGGCGTGTTCACCAGCTTTCTGGCCAACACCTTCCTCTCGCCGCGCGAGAAGCCCCAAGACGAAAGCCCGCCGCAGACCGAGGGCACGGCCGCGCGATTGCTGGAATTGAGGCAATTGCTGGAGGCGCAGGAGAAAACAACCGCGGCCCTTCGATCACAACTCAGCGAGCTTGAACGTTCGATTGAGACGTAGGGCGCGCCGCCCAGCGGAGTCCTTCTGATGCGTTGCCAGCAGACGGTTCTCCTTATATGACCCGATTCATTTGATTTGCTCATGGATACGACACAATCATTCAAAGATCGCTTCGCCTGGCCCAGGCCGTTTGTGGCGCCGCGCGGTCTCGATCGCGCGGGATGGGCCGCCGAGATTCTGGCCGGGATCACGCTGGCTGCTCTGGTCATTCCGCTGAACATCGGCTACGCGGATGTCGCCGGGTTGCCGCCGCACGTCGGTCTGTACGCTGGCATCGTGCCGATGATCGCCTACGCCATCTTCGCCACCTCGCGCCACGTCGTCGCCAGCCCCGACGCGGCGATCGCCGCGCTGATCGGCTCGTTGCTGGGTGTGCTGGCCGTTCCCGGCAGCGACCGCTACGTGGAGCTGGCCCTGGCCTTGGCAATCATGTGCGCCGCGTTCTTTGGATTATTCTGGTTTTTCCGCCTGGGCTTCCTGGCCAATTACCTGTCACGCGCCGTGCTGGTTGGTCTGGTGGCCGGACTAGGCATCGAGGTGCTGTTCAGCCAGATCCGTAAGATGATGGGCGTGACGGTGGAAGCAGAGGGCTTTTTCCGCGAAGTAGTCGCCACTATTCAGGCCATTCCGGAGACCAACTGGTACTCGCTGGGTCTCGGTCTGGCCAGCATCGCCATCGTGCGGCTGGCCAAACAGTTCGCACCCAGGGTTCCCGGAGCGCTGCTGGCGCTCGTCGTGCTGACGGC
>JAACJX010000034.1 GCA_014237545.1 Ardenticatenia bacterium
AGGACCAAACGCTGCGGGAAGAGCTACCCGGCTACGAAGCCTACGCCCGCCAAACGCGCTACCGGTTGATTCCAGGTCTTTGGTAAAGAATGGCCAGGGAAAATACCAACGCCCAAGGCATCCTCTAGCCTTATACTTCGTATGGTAGATCGAGCTCGCCGAGGTTAAGCTATTTATCTCCGCGCCTCTCTCGGCGTCTCCGCGTTTCCATGGCGGATAATCGGCCTTTGGCGAAGCCGTGGAACCTCATGGCATAAGGTTCAACGATGTGCCAATCTGAAGTATACTTCGGCAAAGATGGGATAAACATGTCCCAGGAGGCGAACCATGTCTGAAGCACCGGATCGAAATCTGGCCTTGGAACTTGTGCGGGCCACGGAGGCGGCCGCCNTGGCNGCTGCCCGCTGGGNCGGCCGCGGGCAGAAGGAAGAGGGTGACGGCGCNGCCGTCGACGCGCTGCGGCTCCTGCTGGGCACGGTGCGGATGGATGGCATTGTCGTCATCGGCGAGGGGGAGAAAGACGAAGCGCCCATGCTCTACAACGGTGAGCGCGTCGGCAACATGAACGGTCCGCTGGTCGACGTGGCCGTTGACCCGGTCGAGGGGACGAATCTGCTGGCCAAGGGGCTGCCCAACTCCATCTCCGTGGTCGCCATCGCCCCGCGCGGCTCGCTNTTCAATCCCGGTCCGGCNTTCTACATGGACAAGCTCGTGGTNGGNCCCGAAGCGGCGGGAAAGGTCGATATNGACGCGNCGGTGGCNGATAATNTGGCCGCCGTGGCNCNNGCCAAAGGGCTCGACGTGGAGGAGGTGACGGTNGTCATCCTCGACCGGCCGCGCAANCAGCACTACATCAAGGCCATCCGCGAGGCCGGGGCGCGGGTNCGCCTGATCAGCGACGGCGACGTGGCNCCNTCGCTGATGACCGCCCTGCCCGACACNGGCATCGACNTCGTCATGGGCAGCGGCGGCACGCCGGANGGNGTCATCACCGCCTGCGCNATGCACGGCCTGGGNGGCGAGATNCAGGGGCGGCTGCTGCCCCTAATCGGACCTGGAGCGGCAGAGGTGCGAAGAAGCCGGGCTGGATCTGAAGCGTAAATTGACGCTGTCCGATCTGGCCGCGGGGGACGATCATTTCTTCGCCGCCACGGGCATCACTCAAGGAGATTTCCTGCGCGGCGTGCGATACACAGCCACCGGGGCCATCACCCATTCGCTGGTGACGCGCTCCCGCTCGGGCACGTGGCGCACCATCGAAGCCCACCACCGCTGGGACAAGCTGATGACCTTCAGTGGCGTGGAGTACCACTCGTGAGGCCGGTGAAACTAGCCCCATCCATTCTGGCGGCCGATTTCAGCCGCCTCGGCGCGCAGGTCGAAGCGGCGCTGGAAGCGGGGGCCAACTACATCCACGTTGACGTGATGGATGGTCATTTCGTGCCCAACATCACCATCGGACCGCTGGTCGTGGCTGCCGTGCGGCCCATCGCCCAACGCTACGGGGCGATGGTCGACGTCCACCTGATGATCGAGAAGCCGGAGCGCTTATTGGGCGATTTCGCGCGGGCCGGGGCCGATATTCTGACCGTCCACGTCGAGACCTGCCCCCACCTGCACCGCACTGTTCAGGCCATCCGCGAATTGGGCGCTCGTCCGGGCGTCACGCTCAACCCCGCCACGCCGCTGGCCGCGCTGGAAGAGATCCTGCCGTATGTTGACCTGGTGCTTGTCATGTCGGTCAATCCTGGGTTCGGCGGGCAATCTTACATTCCCACCAGCACGGACAAAATTCGGCGGCTGCGGCGCATGCTCGATGCGCTTGGCTCAGCGGCCGAACTCGAGGTCGACGGGGGCATCAAGCCGGACAACGTCGCCGAGATCTCCGCCGCCGGGGCGACGGTGCTGGTGGCCGGCAGCGCGATATTCGGCGGCGGTCGCTCCGTGGCCGAGAACATGGCCGATTTCAGGCAGGNGCTTTCGCTCGATTAAACTTTCCTGCGTTATCATGCCCACCCATGACGGTACAAAACTCGNGGCTGGTATGCTCATGGACAAATAAAAGCGAACATCCTCATTATCCGCCCTGCCAGCGCCGGCACAAGCNCGGGCACTGGCAAAACCGGGGGAAAGAGCCCCCCTGCCCCAAANTTAGTTGATTTAATTGATTAATTCGACCAACGCCCCGGCCCATCAGAAGGGCAATCGCATACAGAAAAATAGAACANGGATGACTCCGATCACGCGGATGATCAACGACATTAGAGCCGAGCGTGGTGTGGCCCGTCCGATCCCTTCTAACGATAAGGTTCTCCTAGCCGGCCGCGTGCGCAACTTTTTATCTGCGGTAATATGACGGCCGCGGAATCGAATCCGCGTTCACTTGTTCAATATGCATGATTCCGCCTCTTACTAGATATGAAAGTGTGATACAACTCCGACTCCTCCGTACAATGAGGTGAGAGTGTATTATGCTGACGAACATCAAACCCCTCTTCGGCCTGCGCGAGACGGCCATCGAAGACGACTTTGAAGCCCTCTACCGNGCCGAATTGCCACGCATTTACAACTTCTTTCGCTACCGGGTCGGCGACGGCCCGCTGGCCGAAGACCTNACCTCGGCCACCTTTGAGAAAGCNTGGCGCAACCGCGGCCATTACCGCCGCGATCTGGCCGCTTTTTCGACCTGGTTGTTCACCATCGCCACGCGGGTGGCGACCGATCACTACCGCAAGCGACGGGATGAAGTCTCGCTCGATGCCATCGCCGGCCTGACCNATCCCGATCTGCCCGAGGATGAAGCCCAACGCCACGCCGACTTCCAGCGGCTGACCATCCTCCTCGCCCGGCTTGACGACCGCGACCGAGAGTTGGTGGCTCTCAAATACGGCGCCGGTCTCACCAACCGCGCCATCGCCGGTCTCACCGGGTTATCCGAATCCAATGTCGGCACCTTGTTGCATCGCGCGCACCGGAAGTTGCGCGCCGAATGGGACGAAACGCTATGAACGANGACGACTTCTTGAAGCAATTTCGGCGAAATCCGCCCGCGGAGTTTGCCGACAAACTATACGACAGGATATCAACACCCATGATCAAGGAAAAACAACCATCCCGCGTGGCGCTCGGCCGGCTGGCCTGGGCCATGACCGCGGTCGCCCTGCTGGCAACCCTGACGCTGGCTATCTCGCCCCCGGCGCGAGCCTGGGCCGGCGAATTGCTGCGACAGATTGGCCCCTTCCGGCTGATCGACGCCGCCAGTTCCGGCCGCGTAGCCGAACCGGCTGATGCGCCGTTNCTACCCACGGCCGAACCCCCGTCCGATGTGCCCGCAGTCGAACTGGCCGACAGCGCCGCCGCGGCCGGGGCGCTGGCTGGATTCAGCGTTCTTGAACCCGCGGAACTGTTTGGCTACCGCCTCGACGGCGAGTGGGCCATCACGCCCAACGGCAATGGAACCGTCGTGGTCACTGCCTATCGCGACCCGAGCGGAGATCACTTTCTGGTGCTCAACCAGTACCGCTACGGNCCCGGCGACCAGTTCGACCAATCCTACGGTCAAAACGAGACCGTCAGCAATGTGATGGTCAACGAAGTCGAGGGGATCGCCGTCACCGGCCGCTACATGGGCCGCCCGGACGGCTCCGCGCCGCAAGACCAGCCGGAGCTTCTGGAGACGAACTGGGTTATCTGGGACGTCNAGGGCGTGGCGTACTCGCTCTACAGCGACGCGCTGACGATCGAGGAGTTAACGGCCGTGGCCGAATCGATGAAGTAGTCCGCCGTCTTCTCTGTAGGATGCCCGGCAGGATGGAATGAGCACTCATCCTGNCGGTNTTTTTTATCGGGTGTTGATCCCGCCGCTGGCAACGGGCCGGCCGTCCTGGCACAGCACGTAGCGTTGCGCGCCGTCGGTGTGATAGTCATACGGCTGCTCCCCGGCTTCCAGTACTATCCGCATTCCCTCTACCTGGACCTCGGTGTAGGCCATGCCTTCGGCCGGGCAGCCTAATCCGCCGTTGGGCCACACCATCGGCTCGGCGGAGACGACGGCGATCTCATCGGCTGGCACGTCGGACAAGGCAGACAGGTGCCTCACCAGCGCCGCCAGCACGCGCTCCGGTACCGGAAAGGGCGTGGCCAGCGGCCGGGATGAGGGGGGCCGGGTTTCCACAACATCGCCGGCGGAACCCGGCGTCAGGTCGGTCGGCGGAACCTCAACAGTCATTTCCGGGTAGCCGGTCGGCAGGAGCGCCTCAACCGGCGACACGGGATAGGGATTATCGGGCACCGGATAGTCATCTTCATCCGGTTCCGGGGTGATCAGGGTAATCGCCGTCACGTCGCCATCCTCCGCTCCTTCGGTCGCCATGTCCACATCCGTCGCGCCG
>JAACJX010000044.1 GCA_014237545.1 Ardenticatenia bacterium
AATACCGCCGACGCGCACCGTCACGACGGCGGTTCTTGGGGAGAGAAGACTGTATGCAAGAGCGGTACGAACCCGTCATCGGTCTGGAGATCCATGCCGAACTATTGACGCAGTCGAAGATGTTCTGCGGCTGCCGCGTTGTGGACAGCGTGGAAGCGCCGCCGAACACGGCCGTCTGTCCCGTTTGCCTGGGTATGCCGGGCATGCTGCCGGTCATCAACCGCCTCGCCGTCGAGTTCGCCATACGCGTGGCGCTGGCCCTCGGCTGTGAGATTCAGCCCCACAACATCTTCGCCCGCAAGAACTACTTCTACCCCGACCTGCCCAAGGGGTATCAGATCAGCCAGTACGAATTGCCCATCGGCCGCCACGGCGCGCTCGACATCATCCTGAGCGACGGCGCGACCAAGCGCATCGGCATTCGCCGCGTGCACATGGAAGAGGACACCGGCAAGCTGACCCACCGTCCTGGTAGCCACATCGACGGCGGCGGCTCGCTGGTCGATTACAACCGTTCCGGCGTGCCGCTGCTGGAGATCGTCTCCGAGCCGGATATCCGCTCCGGCGAGGAAGCGCGGGCCTACGCCACGCGCATCCGGCAGATCCTGCGCTACCTCGACGTGAACACGGGCGACATGGAAAAGGGCGTGCTGCGCATCGAGCCGAATATCAGCATCCGGCCGCGCGGCAGCGACGCCTTCGGCACACGCATCGAGCTAAAGAACCTCAATAGCTTCCGCGCCCTGGCCGACGGCACCGACTTCGAGCTGGCGCGGCAAGCGGCCGTGCTCAACGGCGGCGGGCGGGTCGTCCAGGAGACGCGCGGCTGGCACGACACCCGCCGTGAGACCTTCAGCCAGCGCAACAAGGAAGAGGCCGAGGATTACCGCTACTTCGCCGAGCCCGATTTGCCACCGCTCTACATCGACACGGCCTGGATCGAGCGCGTGCGGGCCGCGCTGCCGGAGTTGCCGCAAGCCAAGGAAGCTCGCTATCGCGCGGCGCATGGGCTGTCGCCCTACGAGGCAGCCGTGCTGGCCGNCGACCGCGCCGTGGCCGAGTGGTNCGACGCCGCCATCGCCGCNNGCGGCAACCCCAANACNCTGGCCAACTGGATCCTCAACGACCTGTTCCGGCTGCTGAACGAGCGAAACCGGACTATCGGGGACGTNGCCCTGTCTCCGGAGGCGCTGGTGGAGTTGCTGGCGCTGGTNGAGCGCGGGACGGTGAACCAGGCGACGGCCCGCGAGGTGCTGNCCGACATGATNGGCAGCGGACAAGGCCCGGCGGCCATCATCGAGGCGCGCGGTCTGGGGCAAATTTCGGACGAGGCCGCCCTGGCGGCCATCGTTGAAGGCGTCGTCGCCGATAATCCGGGNCCGGTGACCAATTACCTGAACGGCAAGGAGAGCCTGCTGGGCTGGTTCGTCGGCCAGGTGATGCGGGCTACCCGCGGCCAGGGGAATCCGGCGATGATCAATGAGTTGTTGCGGAAGCGTTTGGAGCAGGAGCGCGACTCGGCACATCGCGGCAAAAGCGAGTAGCGCGACTCGGCAAATCGCGCCACAGCAGAGAAGAACGCAACCGGTCGGTTGCGCTACGGGGCGAATATGGACGGTCTCGCATTNCAATTTACGCCCTTTTTGATGCCCATCATCGGCGCGGCCATTGTGCTGACGTTACTGGCCGTCTACGCTTGGCGGCGCGGCCGCGCGATGCCGGGCAGCGACGTTTTCCTCGTCCTGCTCATCCTGTCGGCGTGGTGGTGCTATACCTACGCCCTGGAACTTATCACCACCGACCCGAGTACCATGCTCTTCTGGGTCAAGCTGGAGTGGATCAGCATCGCCCTGTTGCCGGTGGTGTGGCTGCTGTTCGCCCTCACCTATGCCGGGTATGGGCGGCGGGTGACACTCGGCTTCGTCACGCTGCTGGCGGTCATTCCGGCCATCATGATCGTGCTGGCTTGGACGACGCCGGCCCATGCCCTGCTCTATGAGAACCCCGGCGTCCGCGACGTCGGCGACTTCATCGTTTTTTCGGCCGAGCGCGGCCCGGCTTATCTGGTCCACGTCATCTACTCCTACCTCCTGATCCTGATCGCNACGGTNCTGATGATCCGCGTCTGGTTCCGCTCGACCGGCCCGCAACGGCAACTGGCCCTCATCGTCGCCGCCGGCGCGCTCCTGCCCATCATCAGCAACGCTGTCTACCAGATCGGCATCTTTGGCAACCTTCCCATCTACGTTGACCTGACAGTGCCGGCATTTGCNTTCAGCGCGGTACTGTTCGCCTGGGGCTGGTTCCGGCTCCACCTGTTCGAGCTGGTGCCGGAGCTGGGCGCGCCGAAGCCGACTATCGACCGCATCGATCCGGCCCTGGCCACCCAGAGCACGCAGACGCGCAGCCTGAATCTGGTGTCGCTGGGCCTGGCAGTGCTCTTTTTCCTGGCGCTGGCTCCGATTCTGACCCTGCTGCTGCGCGGCCAGCCCGAGGTTCGGCCGCTGGCCGCGGCCTATATCCTGCTCTATCTATTCGCGCTCGGCATCGCCGTCTGGCGCGATGGTCCCTATCTGGCCCGAGCCATCGGCCTGACGCTGGTTTACCTGGGGCTGGCCCTGCTCGACTTGCAGGTGAGCGGCCTGACGCCGGTCGTCGGCTTCTTTTTGGTGGCCTTCGCCGCGTTCGCGGCCGTGTTGCTGCCGTTGCGCCTGACGCTGCTGATGATCCTGATCGGGATCGTCGGCATTGCCCTCAGCCCTCCGGCCGATAGCCCGCCCTTCCAGCAGGACATCAACTCCCTGGGCTACCTGCTGCTCAGTCTGGCCATGACCGCCGGGATGCTCATTTTCGCCCTGGTGGCCACGCGGCGCGACATCCGCACGCTGCTGCGCCTGGCGCGCGACCTGTCACGCGATCTGGAGACGGAGCGGGCACAACTGGAAGAGCGCGTGATCGAGCGCACTCGCGCTCTGGAGACCAGCGCGGCCGTCAGCCGGCAGCTCTCGACCCTTCTCGACCAGTCGCAACTGGTGCACGAGGTGGTCGAGCAGTTGCGCGACGCCTTTTCCTATTATCACGTCCACATCTTCCTGTGGGATGAGGCCCTGGGAGCGCTGCGCATGGTTGGCGGCACGGGCGAGGCCGGCAAGGCGATGCTGGTGATGGGCCACGCGCTGCGGCCCGATCAGGGATTGGTCGGCCGGGCGTTCTCCANCAACCGCCCGGTCATCGTGCCGGATGTGACCCAGGACCCGGGCTGGCTGCCGAATCGGCTGCTGCCCGACACGCGGGCCGAGCTGGCCGTGCCGATCACCTATGGCGGCGAGGTGATGGGCGTACTCGACGCGCAGGACAGCGAGGTGAACGGTCTCGGCCCGGACGATTCGCAACTTCTGCAGACCATCGCCGGGCAGTTGGCCGTGGCGCTGCGCAACGCGCGCCTGCTAGCCCAAATTCAGCAAGAGGCCGAGCAGGCGGCGCTCATCAATGCCATCAACCGCAAGATCGCCCAGACGACCGACATCGATGGGGCGATGCGCGTGGCCGTGACGGAGTTGTCGCGGGCGCTCGAAGCCCGTGAGTCGGCCGTGCGGCTCGAACTCGCCGGGGGGAATGGACATGACGACCACTGAGCCCGCCCCGATTCAACCCACTCAACCCGCGGCCCCCNTGGCCACGGCCGGGGCGCGGCTGGTTTCTCCCGAGCAAGCCGGCGCGCTCCACGCGCTATCGATGGCGCTCATCGCCGGACCGCTGGCCATGATCGCTATTGACATGCTGGCCGGGCTGACCAGCGGCCGCGCCTGGCTCATCGCCACCTTGCTATTCCTGGCCGCCGGACTGAGCGGGCAAGGCCTGTTGCGGGCCGGTCAACCGCGGTGGGGCGGCGCGGCCCTGCTGGCGTTGCTGGCCGCGGGCTACGCGGCGCTGGTTATTCTGCCGGCCTTGGGCAACGGAGCGCAACCGCTGACGGCGCTCTCGGCCGTGGCCTGGCTGGGNGTGCTGGCNCTGGCGGCGGGNACACTGCTGGGGCTGCGGGCNGCGCTGGCGGCCTCGGTCGCCGGGGTGGCGCTGCTCGTGCCGGGCTTGCTGCTGGGCGGCTGGTCGGCCGAAGCCCTCTCGTGGGTCGATGCCCTGCTGATGGGTCTGACGCTGGGTGTCTTTGCCTACCTGCTCTATCTCGCGCTGCGCCGGACAACGGAAGCGTGGGAGCTGGCCCGCGCCGCCCGCGAGGAGCTAGAGCAGACGCGGTTGGCGCTGCAGGGCCAGGTCGAGGACCGGACCCAGGCGCTGGCGCTGGCGGCGGCCGTCGGCCGGCAGATCACGCGCATCCAGAGCCTCGACACGCTGCTGGCTGACGCGGTAAACCTCATTCGCGAGCGGTTCGACCTGTATCACGTGCAGGTCTACCTGCTTAGCCCGACGACGCAGGAACTGATCCTGCATGCCGGTACGGGCGAAGCCGGGGCGGAACTGCTGCGGCGCGACCACCGCCTGCCCGTCGGCCCCGGTTCGATCAACGGCACGGCGGCATCCAGCCGCGAGCCGATCGTCGTGCCCTACGCCCGCAAGAACCCCATCTTTTTGCCCAACCCGCTGCTGCCGGAGACGCAATCGGAGATGGCGGTGCCGATGGTCTTCGAAGACGAGGTCATCGGCACGCTGAACCTGCAGAGCAGCGTGCCGGGCAGCCTGGATGCCGGCAGCCTCGAGGCGTTCACCGTGCTGGCCGCGCAGTTGGCGACGGCCGTGGAGAACGCACGGCTGTTCACCGAGGTGACCCAGACCCGCGAGCAGCTGGCGCGGCAAACGCAGGCGCTGACGCGCGACGGCTGGAGCCGCTTCGTGGCCGAACAGCCGCCGGCGGCGATGGTCATCGACGCAGCGAGGGCCGACGGGGCGGTGATCATCGACGCGCCGGGCGAAGAGAATGGCTCTCGCCTGCGCCAGCCCATTCCGGTTCATGGGACACCCATCGGTTATCTGGAGATGGGCGCGGCGGCTGACTCGCCGCGGGCGCGCGAATTGGTAGCGGCCGTGGCCGGGCAGCTGGGGGCGCACCTGGAGANTTTGCGCCTGACGCGGCAGGCCGAGGTCGCGCTGCGCGAGGCCCGACAGCGCGAGGAAGAGCTGGCGCTGATCAACCGCATCGTCACGGCCGTCGCCGCTTCGACCGACCTGCCGGCAAGCCTGCAACTCATCGTCGATTATCTGGCCGAGGCCACGGGCATCCAGCAGGTCGGCGTCGCCATCCTCAACGAGGAGAACACCGGGCTAACTGTTGTGGCCGACCGCTCGGGCCGGCTCAATGCCGACAGCGCCGTCGGCTTCGTCATCCCGCGGGCCAACAACCCGGCAACGGAGATGGCCCTGGCCGAGCGGCGGCCGGTGGTCGTACCCAACGCGACAGAGAACCCGCTGACCGAATCGGCCCACGAGGTGCTGCGGCAGCGCGGCGTGAAGACGATCCTCATCCTGCCGCTGGTGGTGGAGAACGAGGCTATCGGCACGGTCGGCCTTGACGTGGTCGAAGAGGGCATCGAGCTGACCGACGACCAGTTGCGGCTGGCGGAGACGATCGTCTATCAGGCGGCGTCGGCCATCCAGCGCGCCCGGCTATTCGACCAAACGGCCGAGGCGCGACGCGACGCCGAGCGCCTGTTCGCGCTGAGCGCGGCGCTGAACGCGGCGCAAGACGCGAGCGATATCGTGGCCGCTATCATCTCGTCGGGTCTGGTCGAGGACACCGCGAGCGTGTCTCTGGCCGCGGTCGAGAGCGACGCCGACGGCCGGCCGCGCTGGTCGACCGTCGCCGCGAGCTGGACAGCGGACGAGACCGGCGGGCGTGGCTATGCGCCCGGCGAACGCTTCCACCTGCCCGACATCGATATCGGCGGGGCGTGGGCCGGCGGCCGGGGCGAGCCGCTGCTCCTCGAGGACATCGAGGTGGACGAGCGGGTGGAGGGAATGGCGCGGGCGCTGTATGAGGCGATGGGCGCGCGCGCCGCGGCGCTGTTGCCGCTGCGCGTGCGCGGCAGTTGGGTCGGTCTGGTCGAGATGGCATGGGACGCGCCGCGCCGGTTTTCGCCCCACGACCAGCGCATCTACCGGTCGATGGCGACGCAACTGGGCGTGACCCTCTCGAACCAGCAACTGCTCGATGAAGTGCGGACCCGTTCGCGGCAACTGGAGATCCTGTCGCGGGTCGAGGCCGAGCTGTCGCTGGCGACGACCGAGGATGAAATCCTGTCCGCGCTGGCCGGCGGGCTGCCGTGGAGCGAGCCGCCGTCGCTGGAGCTGGCCTATCTGTCGCCGCTGCCGGACGGGACGCTGCGGGCCGAGACGGTGGCCCGGGCGGGCGGTAACGCGGAGCCCCCCGCGCCGGACGCGTCGCCAACGCCGTTGAGCGCTCTGCCGCTGAGCGGGTTGTGGCTTGGAAAGCCGCGCGAGTTGCTGGTGATCGAGAGCGCATTGCGCGACACGCGGCTGGACAAGGGCATGCGGGCGCAACTGGAAAAGGAGAGGCGACGGGCGGCGGTGATCGTGCCGCTGCGTCGCGCCGGGCAGTGGCAGGGCGTGCTGACGCTGGGCTGGCCCGATTCGCACGAACTGAACGGCGACGAATCGTTCATCCTGCAGCGGCTGCATGAGCCGCTGGCGGCCACCGTCGCCAGCCGCCGCGCCTATCTGGCGCAGCAGGCGGCGCTGGCCCGCACCGAGGCGGCGCTGGCCGACCAGGCGCGGCTGTCGGGCGAGTTGCGGGCGGTGTCGGACGTCAGCGTGGCCGCGGCGGCGACGCTGGACGTGGACCGGCTGCTGGCCGCGGCGGCCGACCTGACCAAAGAGAACTTCAACCTCTATCATACCCACATCTACCTGCTGGACGACGACAAGAAGACACTGACGCTGCGGGCCGGGGCAGGCGAGATCGGCTCCGAGATGGTGCGCGAGGGCCGGTTCATCCCTATCGGGACCCGTTCGATCGTGGCCCGCGCGGCGCGCGAACGGGACGTGGTGCTTGTGCGAGACACGCGGCGCTCGACCGACTTCTTGCCGCATCCGCTGTTGCCCGACACGCGCTCGGAGATGGCGGTGCCGCTGGTCATCGGCGACCGCCTGCTGGGCGTTCTCGATGTGCAGTCGGACAAGGTGGGCTACTTCCTGCCCGATGACCGGCAGGTCTATAAGATCCTGGCGGC
>JAACJX010000380.1 GCA_014237545.1 Ardenticatenia bacterium
GCGGCGCGGCCACGACGCCGGCATCGGCACATTTGCCATGGTGACGCTGGGGGCGTGCGTCTTCAGCCTCGTCTCGGACCTGGTCTTCGCCGCGGCGGCCGACAACACGCGTATCGCCTCGGGCGTGGTCGAGGGCATCGGCTTCCTCGGCGCGGGGATCATCATCCACGGCCGCGGCGGGGGCATCAGCGGCCTGACGACGGCCGCCGCGCTGTGGGCCACAGCCTCAGTGGGCATGCTCGTCGGCTACGGCCTCTACGTGCTGGCGATCATGACCACTGTCGCCGTGCTGCTCATCCTGACCGTCCGCCACCTGCGTCCGGTGGCCGAGACTCTGGAAGAGATACGCGAGGATGAGGAGTAATTTAGTCCAGACCTGACAGGTGGGCGGTGAAACCACTTGTTATACCTGACTGGTAATCGCCCACCTGTCAGGTCTTTTTGTCAGTTGTCCAACTTTCAATACCGATCCGGCACAAACGTCTGCTGGTCGATGGGCGGGCGGATGTAGCCGCCGGCCGGCTTGCGCGGCGGCAGCACCATCGCCGGCGGCAAGATGTCCTCATACGGGATCTGGCTCAGGATGTGGCTGATGCAGTTGAGGCGGGCCCGCTTCTTGTCGTCGGCGTTCACCACGTACCACGGCGATTGCTTCGTGTCGGTGAAGTCGAACATGCGGTCCTTGGCTTGCGAATACTCCACCCACATGTCCCGCGACTTGATGTCCATCTCGCTCAGCTTCCAGCGCCGCTTCGGGTCGGCCGCCCGCTGCTGGAACCGCCGCTCCTGCTCCTCGTCGCTGACCGAGAACCAGTACTTGAGCAGGATCATCCCCGAGCGCATGAGCATTCGCTCGAACTGCGGGCACGACGCCAGGAACTCGCGGTACTGCTCCTCGCTGCAGAAGCCGTGGACGTACTCGGTGATGGCTCGCGTGTACCAGCTGCGGTCATAGAGACACACCTCGCCCGACGCCGGCAGCTCGGCCACCCAGCGCTGGAAGTACCACTGCGACTTCTCGCGGTCGCTGGGGATGCCCAGGGCGACGATGCGAATGACGCGCGGGTTGGTCAGCTCGGTGATGCGCTTGATGACGCCGCCCTTGCCGGCCGCGTCGCGGCCCTCGAAGATGATGCCGATGCGCAACCCCCGGTCCTTCACCCAGTACTGAAGCTTGACCAGCTCTTCCTGCAGCTTCAGCATCTCCGCTTCATAGAAACTGTCCTTCAGCTTGCCCGACGGCGTGAAGCGCTCACTGGCGGCCGTGTCGCCGTCGGCTGCTTGCGCCCAGCCCCCATCCGCGATCATCTCCGGCGCGGCCGTGTCCTTGGCGGCCGCCGGAACCTCGGTCGGGATTCCCGCAGGGGATTCCGCCTCCTTCTCTTTGTCCTTGCCGTTTTTCTTTGTTTTCTTGGCCATTGTGAGCCTCCTTGGTGGACAATGTAGTTGTATCGCAAATGGGGCCTGCATACCATTATTCATGCGGCGGATTCCGAGAGCAAAGGCCTTACAGGTGGGCGAGTAACGCCTAAGTTGAACAAGCGGGCTCATCGCTCACTTGCCAGATCGGCAAGGCCCCGATGGCAAGTTATTGTTGCCGGATGTCCTAAATGGTTGACGAATCCGCATACCTATAGTACTATTTACGTATATCACAACGGTATTGGCTGCCAGTGGCCGGGCCGGAGAATGACACCACCGCATCCCCATCATCGCCCTCATGATCAGCTCGCCCCGTAGCCGTCCGTGGCCGGCTATTGCCGTCGTCCGGCCTTAAAAGGTAACACGCGCCGCGGAGCCACCCCCAGTCCCGCGCAGCGGCGCGAGCGCGGCGAGTTATTCGCGAGGGGCGGCCGGAGCCCGCCCGTGTGGGTGATCAGTGGAGCCATTGCCTGATCCTGTTCTTGCGAAACAAATTGATCCGTTCCAGTCGTTATTGCGGCGCGGCCGCATCGAAGCCATCCATTCCGCCCAGCCCGCCGGTGCCCATTGGGCGCCACCTGTAATAGCCGGTGGCAGGAGCCAACAAGCCTATCGCTAGCCGTAAAGAGACCCAGGCGAAACCTTTTCGTTCGCGGCTGGCCTGCCCGTTTGCAGGCTGAGTGATGGCTGACACTTTCTCAAGGTGCCAACCCCTGCTTTAAAAACCGCTTGAGCAACAGAAAGGAAAAGTGGAACCATGAGCAAGCGAGTTCTCTTGTTTGCGATTGTTTTGATTTTGGCCATGGGCGTGATGTCGGCCGCGGCGCAGGACACCACGACGGTTGACTTGATCCCGGCCGGGCAGAGCGTGGAATTGAGTACCCCCTATGAGGCCATGCACTGGCCCGAAGTGTGGGACTTGACC
>JAACJX010000324.1 GCA_014237545.1 Ardenticatenia bacterium
AAGAGGCTTTGACCGCTTTCCGAGAGGCTAACGGATTGAACGACCCGCTACCTGTCCAGTACATTCGCTGGCTGGCTGACTTTGTAACGGGGGATTGGGGAACATCACTCAGCACTCGCTCGGAGATTTATCCAGTTGTCATCGAGCGCTTGCGGAACTCGTTGCTGTTGGCGGCCATTACGATGGCTTTGGCGGTGCCTCTGGCGGTTATGTTGGGGGTTTGGGCCGGGCTGAGTGAGAATAAACCAGTAGATGGCGCTATCAGCATTGCCTCTCTGGCGGTCGTCGGGTTGCCGGAGTTCGTGACAGGGCTGGTCTTGATCCAAATTTTCGCTCGATGGCTGGGATAGTTTCCAGCCAATTCGTCCATTGAGGCCGGATCGACATTCGCCGAGAAATTGCCTATGCTCATCCTGCCGGCGCTGACCGCGACCTTCGTGTTACTGGCCTACATCATTCGCCTGACTCGGGCCGGCGTCATCGAAGAACTGGCCCGGCCGTATGTTCGCACAGCCATTCTAAAAGGGTTGCCGTATCGCCTGGTTGTCATCAGACACGTGCTCCGCAATGCGCTACTGCCGACTATCACCATCATCGCCATCAGCTTTGGCTGGCTAATTAGCGGCCTGATCGTTATTGAGAACGTGTTTAACTATCCTGGACTCGGCCGATTGTTAACATTTGCCATCGACCGTCGCGATCTGCCACTCGTGCAGGCGATAGCGATGGTGACGGTGGTCGGATTCGGATTGGCAAATCTGGCGGCTGATCTGATTTATGCCTGGCTTAACCCGCGCATTCGACTGGGATAACTGTGTAACGAAAGAAGGGTATTATGCAACCAGCGCCTCCCCTAATTGACCAGCTCATCATCAATGAACGCGCCTCTCTGCTAAGCAGTGGGTTGGCTAGCGTCACGATCGGGCTCGCGCTTGACGACGGACGTGTCTTCTGGGGAGATTGCCTTCCAGTAGACGGGTTGGATATGGCCAGCCCAACGGTCAGACGTCTTGTTGACCTGTGCGCTCAGCGCCTGAAGGGGGAGCCGTTGGTCGGGTTTCGCCATTCGTGNCGTCAGATTCACCCCGTCTTTCCGCCCACAGGACGCATGCCATTGGCCGATTCAGTGCGGGGCGCTCTGGAGCAGGGGATACTGGCGGCCGTCGCTTGGACACTAAGGCTTGCGGAACTTGAGGTTCTTGAGCGCGAATATGAGCTGGAGGGGAATGAATNGGGGAATCTTCAGCCTCAGATCATCGTCGAGACCAATGATTTCGACGCAACTCCGGAAGGAATCGGGCGCATCNTGGCGATTCNGCCGCATGGGATAGGTTACAGATTGACCAGCGATCTGGTTGCGGAGTCAATTGGGGCCGAGGCCGAATATCTCCTCACGTTCGTCGGCGAATTGGTCCAACTCTCCCGGCAAACCCTAGAGTTCAACCCCATCATCTATCTTGGTCTGAATGGNGCATTAGGCCGGTTAACTGAGGATCCGGTTCGGGANATCGGGAAGATTCTCTCGATCTGCCGGAANCTCGAGGATGTTGCCGGAGAGTGCCAATTGATGTTAGAGGATGTATTTATTCTTAGCGATTCCGCTGCCCAGGCAGACAACTACCATCGCCTGAAAAAGTTGCTGATGCGGGCCCCTAGGCCGCAGGGTGCAAAGAAGGCCCAACTCGTCGCGACCGCCAGGACTATCGGGGCAGAGGGTATACCTCTGTACCTCGATGCTCAGAGCGTCGACAGCATCATTTTTGAACCTCTGCGAACGGCCAGCATTGATGAGACAATGATCAGCCATTCCTATATAGGCAGTACGGGAATCGGGCATGGTATATCATTTGCCTCTCGACCAGGTGGATATGCGATTTGGTCCTGGCTCAATACGGTCTCAACCTTGTCTGTTGCAACATCCAGCCAGCCGATCATCGTCAATCAAAGCGATGATATCACAGCGGTGATGGATTTGATGAACCGCCAGCTTGCCAAGGCGCGTTTCATTGAAGCCGGGTAACCAGTAATCGCAAGCTTTCCAGGCATCAAGTTTCGCGTAGCAATTATAATTTTTAAACTACACTTTACGAAAACAGGGAAGGGGGCTAAAGGTCGAGCATTTTAAATATCTCTTCGGCGACAGGCTCTGCATTCGGGACGTCCTGCAAAGCTTCCTTTGGCGTCACATCGAGATTATCAAGCCACTCAGTCACCACCTGGACGCCCAGAACGGGAGCATAGATGTTGCGTGTCGTCGTGACGTCGGCATGGCCCAGAAATTCCTGTACGACCTCAAGCGGCATCCCGGCGCGCAGGAGTTGCGTGGCGCGATAGTGTCGGAAATCGTGGGCTGATAATCCCCTGTGAAGTTTTTCTGCGTTTACGGCCCGTTTGACGACCTTGTGAACTGAAGTAATGCTGAGTCTGGCGCTGGATGAGTTGCGGCTGTGAGACACAAACAGGGCCGGATTCGTGTCGGTTCGTTCGGCCAGATATGCCGTGACCGCTTCCCGTGCATAAGCGCGAATATGCANCGTCCGCCCCTTATTGCCCTTGCCAATAATAGTCGCAAAGGCTGCGCGACCATTGCCGACATTGGCCCGATTCAGCGACACCACCTCGGAAATGCGCGCGGCCGTGGAATAGAGCATCTTCACGATCGCTCTGTCGCGCAAAAGGGTCAACCGTCGGTTATAGCGGTCGTTTTCCAGGGGCAGGGGCAGGGTNTCATAATATTGAATGATCTTAGGAATATCTTGTCGCGCCATGTCCAGATCGATGACATTTTCCGCTTGATTTCGCTCGATCTGCCGGCGCGCCATTTGCCTTTGCAATTTGCCTAGTTGGACCGACTCGGGAAGCTTGTCATAGCCGTCGAGGAAATTCAAATACCCGACAATGGCCGCCATGTAGGTCGTAACCGTTGCTCGCGANCGGTTGGCCAGCAACCAGTTGCGATAGTCCAGGAGCACGTCGGTAGTCAGGCTGTCGGGGCGGAGCGGCCAAGTATCCTTCTTGGAGTAACCGGCCTTGCGGTAGTGCTGCAGCCAGTCGGCGAACAGGCGAAGGCCGCTGCGATAGGTGGTTTCCGTCTTAATACTCTGCGCGCCGGCTTCACGGAGGAAGGTNTCCTCATCCAACCAGGTCAAGGCGTCGGGCACGGGTCTGTCAGATATGGGNAATTTCAGATCTCTTCTAGTCATGTCTATTGGGGGAGTGGGCAGTGGACTGGTCCTTCAGCCTGCCACGAACAACATAATACCTTTATAGTTAAATTAACATACATTATTATTACCGTAGATATTATCTCTTTAATGTGTCTCCAGTCAACCCTTTTCGTGCAGTTCAACTGAATCAAGATAAAATGGATACCATTAATTGCTGCCAGGGTTTGTAATCATTTATTGCGGCGATGGGACAAGACGAGGAAGTGAGGCACATATGAACAATACGGCCCTAGACCAGGGAGCGATAGACGCGATCATCGGTGGTTATCTCGGCGCGCCATTTGATGTACTAGGGCCGCATCTGATCGATGGCGCGCTGGCGATCAGAACTTTTCAACCCGACGCCCAAGCCGTTGATGTTGTCCTCTCAACCGGTGACCGGGTTGGCATGAATCGAGTGCATGAGGCTGGCTTGTTCGAAGCAGTGACTTCCAGCCAAATAGACCCCCCTTCGTACCAACTGGATGTAACCTACCATAATGGAATGAGACTACTACACGAAGACCCGTATTCCTTCCCGTCATATATGACTGAGCTGGATACATATCTTCTGGGCGAGGGAACTCACCTCCACATCTATGAGCGTCTCGGCGCACATCTGATCGAGATAAATGGCATCAAGGGGGTCCATTTCGCCGTCTGGGCTCCTAATGCGCAGCGCGTCAGCGTCGTGGGCAATTTCAACAATTGGGACGGCCGCCGTCATCCCATGCGTTTCCATCAATCCATTGGCGTTTGGGAATTATTCGTACCTGGTCTGGGCGAATCGGAAGTGTATAAATACGAGATCAAAACCCATTACCACGGCTATATGGTCACAAAGGCCGATCCGGTAGGGTTCGCCTCGGAATTGCGTCCCAAGAACGCATCGGTTGTGTGGAATATTAACAAGTATCAGTGGAACGATGACCAATGGCTGGCCGAGCGCGCCCAGAAGCATGCCGATGATCAGCCGATCAGCATTTATGAACTTCATATCGGCTCATGGCGCCGTAAATATGGCTGGGAGTGGTTGACGTATCGCGATCTGATTACCGACCTGATCCCATATATCAAGGATATGGGGTTCACCCATATCGAATTATTGCCGGTATCGGAACACCCATTCGACGGTTCCTGGGGTTATCAGGTCACCGGGTTCTTTGCGCCCAGCAGCCGTTATGGAACGCCAGATGATTTCATGGCCTTCATTGATGCTTGCCACCAGGCGGGAATAGGCGTCTTGATCGATTGGGTGCCTGCCCACTTCCCCACCGACGAACATGGCCTCGGTTTCTTTGACGGCACACATCTATACGAACATTCTGACCCTCGTCAGGGCCGACAGCCCGACTGGGGGACCTACGTTTTCAACTACGGACGGAATGAGGTCGCTCAATTCCTGATCAGCAATGCGATCTTTTGGCTGGACAAGTATCACATAGACGGCTTGCGCGTAGATGCCGTAGCCTCAATGCTATATCTGGATTTCTCGCGTAAACCTGGCGAGTGGGTCGCCAACCGGTATGGCGGCCGCGAAAACCTGGATGCCATCGCCTTTCTGCGCCGCTTCAACGACGAACTCCATCGCTTGTATCCGTCAGCCATCACCGTCGCCGAAGAGTCGACCTCATTCCCCGGAGTCACGCGAGCGACGGATGAAGGCGGCCTCGGATTCGATTACAAGTGGAATATGGGCTGGATGCACGATACGCTCCAGTACTTCAAAAATGAACCGGTGTATCGTTCTTTCCACCATGGGACGATGACTTTCTCCCTGTTGTACGCTTTCAGCGAAAAATTTCTCTTGCCTTTTTCTCATGACGAGGTCGTCCACCTCAAGAAGAGCATGCTCGACAAGATGCCGGGCGACTTGTGGCAGAAATTCGCCAATTTGCGCTTGCTTTATGCCTACCAATGGACGCACCCGGGTAAGAAACTTCTTTTCATGGGTGGCGAATTTGGCCAATGGCGCGAGTGGAGCGAAGAGAGGAGCCTTGACTGGCACTTGCTGGAGGATAATCCGCAGCATGGTCATGTCCAGGCCGTTGTCCGCCGTCTCAACCAGTTGTATAGCGAAGAGCCCGCCCTTCACGAGGAAGAATATTCGTGGGAAGGATTCCAATGGATCGATCTCCACGACTACGAGAGAAGTATCCTCAGCTACGCCCGACGCGCCCCGCGCGCCGGAGAGACTATTCTCGTGATCTTGAACTTTACCCCGGTTGTACGTCATGGGTATCGCCTTGGCGTGCCTGAGCCCGGTACCTACCAGGAGTTGTTCAATAGCGACGCAGCAGGGTTCGGCGGCAGCAACGTCGTCAATGACCCGCGGCCCAGCAATGACACGCCGTGGCATGGATATTCGCAATCAATNGAGCTGACGCTCCCCCCGCTGGCGGCCGTATTTTTAAAGCGCATCACCCATGACCAGTAAACAGGACGCGCTCTATCCTTTGCTGTTCCGCCCCGCCATAAAAGGTTACATATGGGGTGGGAGAAATCTGGAAACGATACTCGGCCGCGAGTTGCCGGAAGGGATAGTGGCGGAAAGTTGGGAGATCGCCGCGCATGAGGACGGTGAATCCGTCGTCATCAACGGTCCNTANGCCGGCCTAACACTNACCGAACTCCACGANAAACTTGGGCTAGGCCTCATCGGCCGCAACAATGCGTGGGCCCAGGAAAGGGAAAAGTTTCCGCTATTGGTCAAGTTACTGGACGCGGCTGATAAGCTATCGGTCCAGGTTCATCCGGATGACGCCTACGCCTTGGCGCACGAGGGGAATGAACTGGGAAAGAGCGAGATGTGGGTGATCCTCCATGCTGAGCCGAGCGCCGAAGTAGTTCTGGGCATCAAAAAAGAAGTTACGCCCGACCAGCTGCGCCGGGGCATAACAGACGGCTCTCTGGAGCACTTATTGCACCGCGTCCCGGTCAAAGCAGGGGACCACGTCTGTGTTCCCAGTGGNACGCTCCATGCTATTATGGGCGGNATACTCATCGCCGAAATTCAGCAAAACTCAAATACGACCTATCGAGTCTACGATTGGAACCGCACTCAGAACGGCAAGCCCCGANCGCTCCATATCAACAAGGCCATGGATGTCATTGATTTTAATATTGTGGAGCCGGGAATCAGACCCGCCCTCCTCCTGGGCGAAAGTGGCGGCGCAAGCCGGTGGTTGTTGTGTAAAAATCGATATTTCACGACTGAACTGGTAAAAATCCAAGCCGGGTGTGAATTCAGGGGGCATCTGGATGGCGATACATTGGAGATATGGGGGGTNATCGCCGGCGAGATGCGCGTTGATAATACCCCTTTATCGGCGGTTCAGTTTACCTTGCTCCCGGCGACGATGGGCCCTTACCGTGTCGTCACGTCCAGAGGAGCCACGTGCTTGCGCACGTATGTGGAATAAATTTTTTATGTCCGGTCGCACATTGAGATGAAGACTCACCAGAAAAAGATATGCCTCCTCGGCGACTTCGCCGTCGGCAAGACCAGCCTAATCCGCCGCTACGTTGAGGGCATATTTGACGAGAAATACCTAACCACTGTGGGGGTCGTCGTCTCTCGAAGAATGCTCGTTCGCGAGCACGACTCCATCAACTTGTTGATCTGGGATCTGGCAGGCGGCCGCGATTTCTCCCATNCGGGTTATCTTATTGGCGTATCCGGAGCNCTACTGGTTTGCGATCTGACACGCTATGAAACCCTGGCCGCTTACCGCGCTTACGCGGAACAGGTGAGAGCGATCAATCCGCGGGTGGCCATCATTCTCATTGCCAATAAATCAGACCTCGAGGANCAACGCAGCATTAGTGACGAGGAATTACAAACAATCTCTCAAGAGCTTGGCGCTCCNCTGTTTATCACCAGCGCCAAAACCGGCGACCTGGTTGAACAGGCCTTCACGCACCTTGCTACTGAACTTGTCGCGATAGAAAGTTAGCCATAGACAGCTCGTACACCTTTTCCAGCTTTCTCCGCCGTTTCAACTGAATATCACCCTTTTCGACGACCGGGAAACCATCACCAATACCATCGACGGTGGACTTGCTCAACAAGATCCGGCCGCCCGCGGCCAGGGAACTGAGGTGGAAAGCGACATTCGTCGCATCGCCCACAACCGCATAGCGAAAACGCTGCTGGATGCCCAGATACCCCGAAACAACCAAGCCGGTGCATATTCCCACCCCGAAGGATACCTGAGGAAACCGCGAGTCGGCCGTCTCATTGAAGGCCTTTAAACGCTCCTGGATCGCGATGGCTGACTTAACAGCCCGCAAAGCGTGGTCGGGCTGCTCCTCAGGCACATTGAATACGCCCATCACCATATCACCAACCAGTTGGACGAGGCTTCCCTCTTCCTCGAGAATAGCCTCGGACACGACCGATAAGTAAGTGTTTAAAAACTCAAGAGTGTCTGCTGGCTGGTAGACCTCGGCGTAGGCTGTAAAGTCGCGCATATCGGCAAACAGGATGGTGGCCTCGCGCAGNATTTCACTGCCCGGGGCGGGCATTTTGCGNGCCGACATCATCGTGTGGGCAACGGAGGTGGGCAAGAGCCGGTTCAACATATAGCTGAGCCTTTCATTGGCCACCGAGAGTTCGGCCGACAGCAGCTTGACCTCGTTCCGTTGCTGCTGCAACATCTGTTCTTGCCTTGCCTTATGAGTCACGTCGACCGTGGTGAGNAGCAGATCACCTTCCCCCCTATCCAGTCGGATGACTTGAAGATCAAAGTAATTGCCCAAGCCATCGTCTGAGGCGCGGTAAATATCTTCCATTCTGAATGTCGAGTCCCCCTGCCTCAAAGTGGTCAAGGCCGGCTCCATCCCAAGCAACTCCGGAAATGCCATTGACACATGGCACCCGACAAGTGATGCCAAGGGCTCCTCGAGCCAGCGCTGGACATGACGATTCCCGGACATGATCACCAGGTCAGGCGAAAGGAGCAGATAGCCGATCTGATAGACCTCAACGGTCAGTGTTAACAGTCCGTTTTTAAGTTGCTCATCCATATGTGCCTTTCCGCCTCGCCCACATCGGGCACCTTTGAGCTAATCTTATAGCCACTTGCTAATATTGCCGAATGTGCTATTATTCACTGGCTCTCACGCCTCGATTACTTGACTGAGGCAATTATCGGAGGATTTGAATTGGCTAATACTGAATCTGCGAAGAAGCGTATCCGTCAGACGGAAAAGCGCACTGAACGAAATCGTCACTACAAAGCGTCGGCCCGTNCCTATGTGAAGCGGGTACGCCGATTGATCGCCGAAAACAAGCTCGACGAAGCCGAAGTAGTGGCNCGCGATGCGTACAAGACTTTGGACAAGGCGGCTCGCAAGCACATCGTTCATCCCAGCAACGCGGCCCGTCGCAAGGGNCGGTTGATGGCGGCGCTGGCGGCTGCTCGCGTGTCTGCGCCGGCTGAAAAAACCGCTAAGAAGTAACGCTTAGCCCACCGGCACCTTGCCGGCCTGGTAGGAACACCAAGAGAGCACCGTCTATGGTTACGGTGCTCTTTTTTGCGTTCCCTATATTTATTCTTTGTTCCTTACTCTTCGTCTGTCAGGCTTTCTTTGCCATTCAAGAGAGGGTTGACGCTCAGCAGATAACCCTTGCCCCTAATCGTTTGGAGCAACTGCGGCCGGCTAGGATCGACCTCAATGCACTCACGAACCCAGCGAATGTGAACGTCAAGCGTTCGCGTGTCACCCACAAAGTCCGTTTCCCAAACAGTCTGCATGAGCTGCGGTCTGGTAAGAAGTTCGTTCGGGTGACGAATAAATATTTCCAACAACTGGGTGAGCTTGGGGGTCAGAGAATACTCACCCTTGCCATCTACCTCGACCGATCGCTTAAACCGATAGAGCGTGATGTTGCCGTAGTGGACAATCTCTTCCTTGTGCTCATCGGCCGGTAACAACGCGCGCGCGCGGTTTAATAGTTTTCGCGGCGAAAAGGGACGCATCAGGTAAACATCAGCGCCTGCGGAGCGGTCTTCTTCCTGCCCGGTGGAGCGGCAATGAATGATGGGGGTATTTTCAGCCTGGCGGCGAAGTCGACGGCAATTGCGCGCCCCGTTCGAGCGCATGGTGGAGGCATCGAAAATAATCAAATCCGGTTGGTTTTCCACCAGCCAGCTTTGCGCTTCCGCGCCGGTGCGGACGATTGCGATGTCGTAACTGGCCTTGCGTAGCATACCAGCCAACGAATCGCGACCAGCGGTTTGACCCTCCACTAATAATACAAGCGGACTTGACCCCATTCATCTCTCCTGATTCCATCTGTGGAATTTTTGATTATAGAACCTCTACGCGATCCGGCAAACCAACAAACCATAATTCACTCAATTTAACTTGCGGTTGCGTCCGGCGGTTAGTATTATGTCGCNATGGAGCAGATCGGCCGAAATCTTTCGCTTTGGAGCTGGGCATTCCTGCTTATCTTGGTGCCGNTCTTATTTCTCCCCCCCATCTTCACGGGATTGGCCCTGTTCTTGATTCTGTTCTTTGTTGCCGTCCGGCGCTGGACCTTTGGGTACTTCCTGCCGCCTACCCCTCTTAATCTGGCTATTCTGGGTCTATTGGCCGCCCTCCTTGTCAGCTATNTGGTAATATTCGATGAAACGCTAAGCCTGCCTAAGCTGGCGGGATTATTAATTGGTATCGCGTTATTTTTTTCTGTCGTTCAATTTAGCAAAGAGCGATCAATATGGCCGATCGTTGTTGTGTTCGTGATGTTCGGCGTGGCCATCGCCACGGCCGGGTTACTTGGCTCGCAATGGCCACCGCCTGTTGAGTTTCTTAATGCTGTCGCCGACCTATTACCGATCAATCAACAGGGCGTTCCCGGAACAGCACACGGCTACGTAAACCTCAACGAGCTGGCCGGCGTGCTTTCGTGGATCGCTCCTTTTCTGCTGGCCTGTTCCATCGGGCTTCGCCGCAAACTTGTCCAGAAGAACACTGGGCTATACATCCTTCTGGTAATCGCGTCGCTTTACACAATATTCTTATTAATTGCCACCTCATCAAGGGGTGGAATTCTGGCCTTTTCTTGTGGGGCGATACTGATTTTCGCCTTGTTCGCTAGAGGCCGATGGAGGCTTGTCCTTCTGTCGACGATTGTGCCGATTCTCCTGATCCTGTTCGCTTATTGGAACAACCGGCCGGACGTGGACATCGTTGGTGACACGCTGGGGCTAAGCGGGAGAATTGAGATTTGGTCGCGCGCGCTCCTCGCTTTGCAAGATCACCCGATCACGGGGGTTAGCTTTAACGGATTTCGTCAGGTGGTTCATGAGGTCTACCCGTTGTTCGAAATTGCCGGCGACGTGGACATTGCCCACGCCCACAACCATCTGTTGCAAGCCGGGCTGGATTTAGGGCCGCCTGGGTTAATCAGCTATCTTGCGATCTGGATCATCAGCAGCGGCCTCATCGTGGCCACTGTCCGCAGTCTGATTCGCCGCGGCGCGACCCACCATCCATATTATGCCCTGGCCGCCGGATTAGCCGGGTCGCTGTTGGCGGGATGGGTGTTTGGCTTGTTCGACGCAGTGGCCCTGGGCGCCCGGCCCGCCTTTATCTGGTGGCTGTTGGTGGGCCTGACGGTTGCGGTCCACTACGAAGTTCTATTTTCCGGCAAGCATCTACGGATTTATCGTCGAGTCAGCGTCGATCGATTGGCGGAGCGCGAGTCCCAAGCCAGGATCACGACCCCTAGTGGGCTCAAAGAGAGCGCTTAAGCTGGGTTGCGCTGTCGGGGCGTTGGTTTTATAATCAGTTCTGTCCAGCGGCATTGGTGAAGTGGTATCACAGCAGCTTCCCAAGCTGTTATCACGGGTTCGAATCCCGTATGCCGCTCTCTACTTCCCCAACACCCTGCCTGACCATTGAATCCAATTTGAATTTCACCCCGCCAATGGTGATCATATCTCCCAGGGAGATGATGATAGGATCAGTGATGAGGGTATCATTGACGTAAGTGCCGTTGCGACTGCCCAAATCCTCCAGCCACCAATGGGAATCTCGCCAGGAAAGCAAGGCATGTTCCCCCGATACATAGGTATCGTCGACCACGATGGAGTTGCGGTTGTTGCGGCCGATGGTCGTGACCGGGGCTAACTCGACAAAAGTATCAATCGCCATTGAGGGGTTGGCGCTTTCCATGACTCGAAGAAACCCCCAGTGCGTGCTCTGTTCGCTGGCCACCGCGCGGGTTGCGTTCAGATCGCGATACAGATACCAGATCAATGTTCCCAGAAAGGCTAATAGCACCAGGGCGCCGGCCAGCCGGAGAAGAAAGAGGATCGTCTGGGGACTCATTCTTCGGGTTTGAGCATTGTGGAATCCATTTCGTCATGCTCCGTATACGATGGCGAGCTGTGCATATCGTCCCGACCTTCCCCGTATACCAGGAAGATATCGCTCAGGGCGATCACATCACCCGGGCGAAGGATGTGCTCCTGGATCTGCGCCCCATTGACGAAGGTCCGGCCGTGGCTGCTGACATCGTATAGGACGAAATATCGCTGGCGCCAGCGGATCTGGGCATGTTGGCGGCTAATCGAGGGAGCGTCGAGGACAATGTCGTTATCCACCCGGCGGCCTATACGGATGATAGGCCGATCGAGGGCGATATGTTGCCGTCCCTGGACAATTAAGAAGGCGTCGGCGGCACGGATCGCCTCTAGTGTGGCATCGTTGCCTTCAAAGGCATAGACGGCCGTGCCCGATTCGACGGGCTGTTCCTTATACGCAGCCAAGATATGGGCCGAATGATCTTTTTCCGACTCGCTCTGCTCAATGGCCACCTCTGGAGGTGATTTTAAATGGTGGCCTCGCCTGCCCGCGATGAGCACGACGTAATCAGCCACCTGTCGCTCTAGGATATCAATCTCCTGTTCGATCGCCTGAAAGTCCCTGGGGCTTATCGTCACTGTGAAGTAGTTGGGCGCGGATTGTCCAGCAGGCTGCGCGTCATAATAGCGGGACAGATGGGTTGCCAGTTGGAAGGGATCGAGCCCCCCGCCGTTTAGCCACGTGAATGGCTCTTCGACCATTCTTCTGATCAGGCTTTCAACACGAGAGAGGGGCGAACGCTTCATGATTGGCGATTATATGAGCCGTGCCGGGCATGGTCAATGCAGATTGCCTTATCGTCGACCGGCAGTATACTTCCCGTTAGGCATTCGGCGAAACGGCCGAGGCAAAGATTTATCCTACAATCGGCTTGCTTACTAACCATTGATGACCACTGGTAAAGAAATTCGGCTCACCTCTCTCGCCTCCTGTGCGGGTTGAGCGTCTAAATTAGCGCCAGCGGAGCTGGAGCAACTCTTGGGCCCCTTGCGAGGCATGTTTCAGGCGGCGGACTTTCCCGATCTCCTGGTCGGTCTTGGCGCGGCCGATGACGCCGCCGTTTACCGCTTAAACGACCAGCAAGCGATCATCTCTACCACCGATTTCTTTCCGCCTGTCGTCGATGACCCCTACGACTTTGGAGCCATTGCCGCGGCAAATGCAATGTCGGACATCTATGCCATGGGTGGGCAGGTGCTGTTTGCCATCAATCTAGTCGCATTCCCTGATACGTTGGATAAGGCGATCTTGCGGGAAATCCTGCGCGGTGGCGCGGAAAAAGTGGCGGAGGCCGGCGGTATCGTTGTCGGTGGTCACAGCGTAAATGACAAGGAGCCGAAGTACGGGCTGGCCGTGACGGGGATCATTCACCCCGACCTGGTCAAGAAGAAGGGCGGAGCCCGACCAGGAGATGCGCTCGTTCTCACCAAACCGCTCGGCATCGGCGTCATCACCACCGCGCTGAAGCGAGAAAACGCCCAACCGGAACACGTCGCGGCAGCGGTGGCGAGCATGAAGCGGCTGAATCGAGAAGCATCCGCGGGCGCGAACCCGGCCGG
>JAACJX010000327.1 GCA_014237545.1 Ardenticatenia bacterium
AGTCCGGTATCTTCTAAATTCATGATCAGCCGGCCGACGCAATCACGCGGTTCGGGCAGGTGTTCAAGCGCGTCACTCTCGCGCGTGATCCAGGCACTGATGAAGCCGTAAAAAAGCAATATCCAAACTATGAGCAACCACGTATCATATTTAACGGAAATTGGAAGCCTCGCTTCAATAACCAGGACAAGGATAGATCCAAAGCTAATCAGGGCCAGCATTCTCCAGTTAGGCATTGTGCGAGTCATGGTCTTTCTCCTTATGCAAGACCCAGGGCGGTGATCACCAGATCGATTATCTTGATGCCAATAAATGGCATGATCAACCCGCCTACACCGTAAATCAACAGATTGCGCCTCAGCAGTGCTGAAGCACTCATGGGCTGGTAGGCAACCCCCCGCAGAGCCAGAGGTATGAGGGCGACGATAATGAGCGCATTGAAGATGATTGCGCTCAGGATTGCGCTCTGCGGTGACTCCAGCCGCATGATGTTCAGTTCGGCCAGCGGTCCCGCGGCTGCGCCATCAGCCATATAGAGACCGCCAAAGAGAGCGGGAATGATGGCGAAATACTTGGCTACGTCATTGGCGATGCTGAATGTCGTCAGCGCCCCGCGGGTGATGAGCAATTGCTTGCCGATCTCGACAATCTCGATCAATTTCGTCGGATCACTGTCCAGGTCGACCATATTGCCCGCTTCACGCGCGGCTTGGGTGCCGGTGTTCATGGCGACGCCAACGTTAGCCTGGGCCAACGCTGGCGCGTCGTTGGTGCCGTCTCCAGTCATCGCCACCAGATGCCCGGCGGCCTGCTCCTGACGTATCCGCCGCAGCTTGTCTTCCGGCGTGGCCTGGGCCATGAAATCATCAACACCCGCCTCGGCGGCAATTGCCGCCGCCGTCAGCGGGTTATCGCCGGTGATCATAACTGTGCGAATGCCCATCTTGCGCAACTGGGCAAAACGATNGCGCATGCCGCCTTTTACAACATCCTTAAGCTCGATGACTCCTAAAACGTCCTTGCCTTCCGAGACGACCAGAGGTGTCCCGCCTTCCTTGGCGATTCGATTGACGAGCGCATCAACTTCAGCTGGATACAAGCCTCCAGCCGACAGGATGTGTCGTTGGACTGCGTCAGCTGCCCCCTTGCGGATGGCGACGGCCTGTTGCCCATNTTGACTCGGAAAATCTACCCCGCTCATGCGCGTTTGAGCACTGAAAGGCACGAACAGGGCGTGTGGTTCGGCCAATTCCCGCCCTCGTAACGCATATCGCTCTTTGGCCAGGATAACGATCGAGCGGCCTTCGGGCGTCTCGTCGGCTAATGACGAAAGTTGAGCGGCATTGGCGAGTCGTTCCTCGTGGAAACCCGGAGCGACGTGGAAGGCTGTCGCCATGCGATTGCCGAGTGTGATGGTGCCCGTCTTATCGAGCAATAGCACATCGATGTCACCGGCGGCCTCGACGGCGCGGCCGCTCATCGCCAGCACGTTACGCTGGATAAGCCGGTCCATGCCGCTGATCCCGATGGCACTCAGCAGACCGCCAATCGTGGTTGGTATCAGGCATACCAGAAGGGCAACAAGCACAGGCACGGTGATCATGGAGCCAGTTAGGCCGGATTCAGTCTCGGCATAGGTCGCAATCGGCTTCAGCGAAACCACGGCGAGTAAAAAGATGATGGTTAGACCGGAGAGAAGGATGGTCAGGGCGATTTCGTTGGGTGTTTTTTGTCGTTTGGCGCTCTCGACGAGGGCGATCATTCGGTCCAGAAATGCGCTGCCCTGCTCCGATGTGATGCGAATCACAATTTTATCGCTGAGCACGCGCGTCCCGCCGGTCACGGCGCTGCGGTCACCGCCACTCTCGCGAATAACCGGCGCGGATTCGCCCGTAATGGCCGACTCGTCCACGCTCGCGATGCCATCGATCACTTCGCCGTCGCCGGGGATCAAATCGCCGGCTTCACAAACGACCACGTCACCCCTTTTNAGTTGGGTGGCCGGGACGATTTCTTCTTTCTGCCTGCCATTGCNTCCCACCAACCGGCGTGCTTGCAGCTCCTGTCGCGTCTTTCGCAGGTTNTCAGCCTGNGCCTTGCCTCGTCCCTCGGCCATCGCCTCGGCAAAGTTCGCAAACAGCACNGTGAACCACAACCACAACGTGATCTGGAGGGTAAAGCTGAATTCTGTGGCATTGCCNCGCAGCANATCGCNAATCANGACAATAGTGGTCAAGCTGGCGCCGACGGCAACGACGAACATGACTGGATTCTTGGCTTGCAGCCGGGGATCCATTTTTCGCAAGGCGTCAACCATCGCTCGCCGGATGATAGGCAAATCGAAAAGCGGTCGCGCGTTCTGTTGTTGTTTCATTGTTACTTTCCCATTCCCCNTTACCAGAGTGATTAAAAGCCTCGCCCGNCAGCCATTATGAAATGTTCCACAATTGGCCCCAACGATANCGCGGGAAAGAAAGTCAACGCGCCGACGATCAGCACAACNGCGATTAGCATGGCGCCAAAAAGGGGTTTGTGCGTCGGGAAGGTGCCCGATGATGGAGGGGCNACNCTCTTGCCGACCATGCTGCCAGCAATGGCCAGGGCNGGGATGATNACCCCCAGCCGGCCGATCCAGAGGGCTAANCCCAATGTGATGTTATAGAAGGGGGTGTTGGCANTTAAACCNGCGAAAGCGCTGCCGTTNTTTCCCGCAGCCGAGGCAAANGCATAGAGGATCTCACTGAATCCNTGCGGCCCCGTATTCAGACGACTGGCGAGGCCGGATTCGGTGACTGAAGCCAACCCTGTGAAGAGCAAGATCGCCGCCGATGGTANCAAAATAGCCAATGTCGCCATCTTCACCTCGCGGGCCTCAATCTTCTTACCCAGATATTCAGGCGTCCGGCCNACCATCAGGCCAGCGATAAAAACAGTCAGGATGACGAAGATGAGCATCCCATAGAGGCCCGCTCCTACTCCGCCGAAGATAACTTCGCCAAGCAAGATATTGAGCAGGGCTATGCCACCGGCTATAGGGCTTAAACTACTATGCATCGCGTTGATGGAACCATTCGAGGCTGATGTGGTAGCCGAACTCCAAAGAACGCTGTTCAGGATTCCAAACCGCGTTTCCTTGCCTTCCATCACCGCGGCCGTTCCCAAAAGTGGATTCGTGGCATACTCCGCCGCAAGCATGACCGCCAGTAAAGCGAGCATCATAAAAAGCATGGCGGCAAACAGTACCCATCCCTGACGAGAATCACCCGTCATGCGNCCGTAAGTGTTCGTCAGGGCAGCAGCGATCAACAGNATTGAGACCATCTCCAGGAGATTGCTAAGAGGAGTCGGATTTTCATAAGGGTGGGCGCTGTTGGCATTGAAGAAACCGCCGCCGTTAGAACCCAATTGTTTGATCGCCACTTGCGAGGCCGCNGGACCTTGGGGCAATACTTGTGGTTCGCCNACCAGAGTNGTTACCTCCACAGCNGAGTTGAAATTCTGCACCACTCCCTGGCTGACCAGGATCAGGGCCAGAATCATAGATAGCGGCAACAAAATATAAAGAGTCGCGCGGGTGATGTCGGTCCAGAAATTACCGATGGTNGCCATCGATTTGCGGGTTAGTCCGCGCGTCATGGCAATGAGCACGGCGATTCCCGTAGCGGCGCTGAGAAAGTTTTGCACGCCCAGTCCCAGCATTTGCGTCAGCGAACTCATCGTTGTCTCGCCGGCATAGGATTGCCAATTTGTATTAGTCGTGAAGCTTGTCGCTGTGTTAAACGCCAATAGCGGCTCAACACCGGGCAACTGTTGGGGATTTAGAGGCAGATAACCCTGGAGCAGTTGTAAGAGAAAGAGAATCACAAACCCGGCGAGGTTGAATACCAGCAAGGCCAACGTATATCGTCTCCAGCTTTGTTCCTCATCGGCCTGGATGCCGCAGATCCGGTAGAAAGCTGACTCCACAGGTCGCAAAATCGGCGAGGGTAAGACGGTTTCGCCCGCAAACACGCGCTTCATGTAGCCGCCCAGGACCGGCGTGCAAACGAGGAGCAACCCAAAAAAAAGCAATAATTGGCCGACATCCAGGACGGACATATCAAAACCTCTCTGGATAGAGTAGGGAATATAAGAGGTAGACCAAAAGGGCTAGCGCAATGAGTCCGGCGATTAACAGGCCGATGTCCATATCAGTACCTCATCTCAAGATAATTCACTGATATTTTCGCGCGGGGAAACGCGTAATGCGCTCAAGATTTGGTCAAAAGGCATCAAGAATGTATCAAGATTGNTNAGAGTGAAATGGATGTCGGGCAGGCTANGACTAAAAAGGGCGAGAAGGTAANCNTCTCGCCCTGGCAATGATGCAACGAAGTGCGNTANATTAGGGGATGNTCGCCGCGGACTTTACCGCAGTTCCCGCTTCAGGATCTTTCCCGTCGCCGTCATCGGCAGTGTCTCGCGAATCTCGATGATGCGCGGGTACTTGTAGCCGGCCATGCAATCGCGGCACCAGACGACCAGTTCCTCCTCGCTGGCGTATTGACCCTGCTTGAGGATGACGTAGGCCTTCACTTCCTCGCCGTGGCTCTCGTGGGGCACCCCGACGACAGCCGCCAGGCTGACCGCCGGGTGGGTCATCATCACTTCCTCTATCTCCCGCGGGTANACGTTGAAGCCGCCACGGATGATCATGTCCTTGACGCGGTCGGTGATATAGATGTAGCCGTCCTCGTCCATGCGGCCGAGATCGCCGGTGTGGAACCAGCCGCCGCGCATCGCTTCGGCCGTGGCTTCCGGCTTCTTGTAGTATCCCTTCATGATGTTGTGGCCCTTNAACAGGATCTCGCCCATCTCGCCCTGTGGCACGTCGTGGTCCAGCGGGTCAACCAGCCGCACCTGCACCCCCCACACCGGTAGGCCGATGGAGCCCGCCTTGGGCGGCCGGTCAAGNCGGTTGAANGNCGCNACCGGGCTTGTTTCCGAGAGGCCATANCCTTCCAGAATCTGCACGCCGAACTTCTCNCCNAAGGCCCGCATNACCTCNACNGGCATCGCCGAGCCGCCGGACACNGCCAGCCGCAGGTTGCGGGCGATCCTGGCCAGGTCGAACTTGTCCGGGTTGGGATGGTTGAGCATGGCCCAGTACATGGTCGGCACGCCGGCGAAGATGGTCACGTTNTCGCGCTCCATGATCGTCAGCGCGGCATCAGGGTCGAAGCGCGGCAGGAGGCTGAGCGCGGCCTTGTTATAGAAGCCGGTGTTCATCTGCACCGTCTGGCCAAAGGAATGGAACAGCGGCAGCGTCACCAAATGCACGTCATCGGCCTCGCTGTGGTACATGGTGTCCGACAGGCGGGCGTTGAGGAGCATGTTGCTATGGGTCAGTTCCGCGCCCTTGGGGTTGCCCGTCGTGCCGCTGGTGTAGAGGATAACAGCCGTGTCGTCGGGCCGGGTGGGCACGGTGTCGAACGCCGGCGCTCGGCCAAACATCAATTGGCCGAGCGTCATCGTCCCCTCGATGGGCGATTGCCCGGCCGGGTCGGCGGTGATCATGAAAAAATGCTCGCACGACGGCGTCTGCTGGAACCCCTCGTAGCCGAATTGGCCCATGGGCAGGTCGGGCGTGCCCTGAAAGCAGAAATAGGCTTTGGCGTCGGAGTCGGCCAGGTGGTAGGCGACCTCGCGCCCCTTCAGCAGGACGTTGAGCGGCACGACCACCGCCCCGGCCTTCAGGATGCCGTAATAGATGATCGGGAAAAACGGCAAATTCGGGCAGGTCAGCGCCACCTTGTCGCCCGGCCGGATGCCGATGCTCGCCAGACCATTGGCGACCTGGTTGGCGGCCGCGTTGACGGTGGCGTAGTTGAGTTTCATGTCGTTGAAAATGACGGCCGTTTTTGCCGGCGCCTCGCGAGCGCTGTCTTCCAGTAGGACTGCCAGATTGAGCATTTTGGGTCTCCTCGGTTAATGATGATACCGGCTGAAATCTACGAACCTACCGCTGATGGATTGGCTAATTCATTGCCCGCCGGCATATTTCCGGCAGTCGGTGCTCTCATGGGCCAGGTTCAGCGATAATCGTCTCGCTTCCACTCGCGGCGCAGAATGCCGTAGAGATACATGTCGTAACGGCGGCCGTCGCGGTGGACGTGCTCGCGGTAAGTCCCCTCGCGGGTGAAGCCCAACCGCTCGTAAAGAGCGATAGCAGCCGCGTTATAGCTGAACACCGTCAGGCAGACGCGGTGGAGATTTAGTTCGTTGAAGGCGAAATTCAATGCCAATTGCATGACTTCGCGACCGTAGCCCTGGCCGCGGTGGCGCGCGTCGCCGAAGCCGATGCTGAGGAAGGTCGTCCCGTTCGACCAATCCACGCCGTCCAGTTCCAGCAGGCCGATCAGCTCGTCGTCATCCAGCAACCGGATGGCGAAGAGAAACACGTCGGGGCTG
>JAACJX010000045.1 GCA_014237545.1 Ardenticatenia bacterium
GATCAGGTGCTGGCAGCTGAGCTGGCCGCCGCGGAAGTCGTCCACGGTGACCGACCAGTAGTCCCGCCCGTCAGCCACCCGGTCGACGAAGACCATCGGCACACCGCGGTCCACCAGGGCCTCCAGCCGGGGGCTGTCCTCGTCCACCGGGGCGATGATGATGCCCTGCACCCGCTGCTGGACCAGCATGTCGAGGTTCTGCGCCTCCCGGACGGCGTCATAGGAGGAGTTGCAGAACACCACGCCCGACTTGTGCTCGGTGGCGGCCTCCTCGGCTCCCAACGCGACGTCGACGAAGAACGGGTTTCCGAGGTTGGCCAGCGCCACCCCGAGCGTCTTGACCCGCCCGGGTCGGAACTGGCGCTTCCGAAAATCCGGTGGTCGAAGGTGAAACTGACGAAAGCCATCGGCCGAATGGCGATGGCGTCGTCGATCACTTTTACCCGCTTTTCGATCGCCCCGACGCCGAGGATGCCGCACTGCGGCTGGTTGATGATAGGAGTGGCGAAGAGGCTGCCCGTCGTGCCATGGTTGGTTATGGAAAAGGTGCCCCCCTTGACGTCGTCGGGCCGCAGTTGCTTGCCCCGCGCCCGATCGGCCAGGTCGTTGATGGTGCGCGCCAGACCTAGCAGGTTCAACCCGTCGGCGTTCTTGATGACCGGCACGATCAGGCCGTCCTCGATGGCTGTGGCCATGCCGATGTTTATGTCCCGCTTAAGTAAGATACCATCGTCCGACCAGCTGCTATTGACCATGGGATGCTTTTTGAGCGCCTGGACCGCGGCCGCGACGATGTAGGCGGTGAAGGTCAGGCGCACGCCATCGCGGAGGTACTGGTCTTTGTTGGCTTTGCGGTGAGCAGCGACGGCCGAGAAGTCGAATTCAAAGACAGTCGTCACGTGGGGGCTGGTTTGTTTGCTCCGCACCATATGTTCGGCAATCGAGCGCCGGATGCTCGTCAGAGGCAACAGATCGGCTGGACCATACTGTGTCGGAGAGGGAGCCGGACTTGCCGCCGGTTTGGATGGAGCAGGAGGCGCGAGACCGGGCGCCTCGCGGCGAGCCTCTACTGCCGGGGCGGGGGAGGGAGCGGCTGCCGCTTGTTGGCCGTCGATGTAAGCCAGTATGTCCTCTTTGGTGATGCGGCCGTCGCGCCCGGTGCCGGCGACCTGGCCCAGGTCGACGCCATGATCGGCGGCGATGCGCCCGACGACGGGGCTGATGCGACCCGTATAAGCCCCTTTTCTCTCGGCCACTGGCTGAGCAGCGGGCAGCGGCTCGGAGGCTTGCTGGGCAGCCGGAGCTTCTACGGGCATGTGTTCTGAGCCCGCTTCCGGCCCATCGCCGTTGTCGAAGATCTTCTCGCCCGGCTCGCCGACATAGGCCAGGACCGTGCCCACCGGAATGGTTGCGCCCTCATTGACGCACAGTTTCAGGATGACCCCGGCCGCTTCGCTGGTCGTCTCCGTGGTGACCTTGTCGGTTTCCACCTCAGCGATGGGCGCGTATTGTTCGATGCGGTCCCCTTCTTTCACTAACCACCGGGCCAGCGTTCCCTCGATAACTCCCTCGCCCATCTCCGGCAGCGTTATCCTGGATGCCATAGTCAACTCTCCCTCCAGATCTTACAGAAAGCTTGGATAGCGGGCCGGATTGGCCTCGTTCATCATGTCGTAAATCACGGCGAAGACATCTTCGACGTTCGGCTTGGAGAAGTACGCGCCATCGGACCCATAAGCCGGCCGATGGGGCTTGGCGGGTATGGTGCGCGGTTCGGTGTCAAGCCAGTGGAAGCCACCCTGGGTTTCAATCACTTCTCGGAGCATGTAGGCCGTGGCCCCGCCGGGCATATCTTCATCGAGGAAGACAACCCGGCTCGTTTTCTTGAGCGATTCCAGAATCATACCCGCCCGGTCGAAGGGCAGAAGGGTCTGCACGTCGATCACCTCGATGTCGATGTCCACCTGACTCAGCGCGTCGGCCGCATCCAGCGCGATGCGGCAGGCCGCGCCGTAGGTCACCAGGGTGACATCTTCGCCCTCGCGCAGCACTTCCGGCATGCCCAGTGGCACGGTAATATCGCCAATATTGGATGGCATCCGCTCCCGCAGGCGATATCCATTCAGCACCTCAATCACCAGCCCCGGGTCGTCGCCGCGCATCAGGGTGTTATAGAAGCCGGCCGCCTGGGTCATGTCGCGGGGCACGCAGATATACATGCCGCGCAACAAGTTGATCGCCGCGCCCAGGGGCGAGCCGGCGTGCCAGATTCCCTCCAGGCGGTGGCCGCGCGTGCTGACGATGACCGGCGCCTTTTGGCCGCCGCGAGACCGCCAGTGGAGCGAGGCCAGGTCATCGGACAGGATTTGCAGGCCGTAAAGCAGGTAATCGAGATACTGGATCTCGGCGATGGGTCGCAGACCGCGCAGCGCCAGGCCAATCGCCTGGCCTACGATCGTTGCCTCGCGGATGCCTGTGTCGGCGACGCGGAGCTTGCCGTATTTGGCCTGCAGGCCGGCCCAGGTCTGGTTCACGCCGCCCAGCAGGCCGACGTCTTCGCCGAAAGCGACTACTCGTGGATCGCGCGCCAACATAGCATCGAACGCGGCGTTAAGGATCTGCGAGCCGGGCACCGAGGGCGCGTCGGGCGCATAGATCGGCTTTACTTCTTCGACGTTGAGGGCTGATTCGGGCGACCGGCTATACAGGTGCGAGCCATACCGGTCATCGTTGAGCGCCTCCTGTTCCTTTTTCCACTCTAGTAGTCTGGCGATCGGCGAGCCGGCCGCGCGCGGATCGTCGCGCGTCAGCAGCAGCACTTCCCGTACAACCGGCAACACGTCGCGCCGCAAGGGCGCTTCCCTGGCCGCCAGACGGCGGCGGAGGCTGGCTATCTTCTCGGCCTGAGGCGAGTTTTGCTCGATTTGCTGGAACAACTCAATCGCCTGCTGTCGCTCGTTGTAGATGGGACGGGTGAATGAATTCCAGGCCTTCACCCGTAAATTCTCCACCAGCTTCTCGGCGTTGCGCTCCAGATTGTCTAGTTCTCCCGGGGGGGCGATTCGTTGCTCGATGATCCACTCGCGCATCTTGAGCAGGCAATCATGCTCGCGCTCCCAGGCAAGCCGCTCCGGGGTCTTGTACCGTTCGTGGCTGCCCGAGGTAGAGTGGCCTAGGGGTTGAGTCATCTCCGTGACGTGGATAATGGACGGCACATGTTTGTCGCGGGCCAATTCGGCCGCCCGCGCATACGTCTCCAGCAACGCCGGATAATCCCACCCCTTAACGGTAAATAGCTCATACCCCTCCGTGGAGCCAGGCTTCCGCTGGAACCCGGCCAGCAGCTCGGACAGGTTGCCCTTGGTTATCTGGTGTTCGTTGGGCACGGAAATCCCGTACTCGTCGTCCCAAATCGAGATGATGACCGGCGCTTGCAAGACGCCAATCGCGTTCACGGCTTCCCAGAAGTGCCCTTCGGCCGTGGAGGCGTTACCAATCGTGCCGAAGGCGATCTCGTTGCCGTTGCGCGAGAACTGGGTCAAATGGCGCAGCTCGTCCAACTCGCGGTAAAGGCGGGAAGCGTAGCCGAGCCCAACGAGGCGGGGCATCTGGGCGGCCGTCGGGGAAAGATCGGTGGAGGAGTTCAATGAATCCGTTAGCGAACGCCATGAGCCGTCATCGTTCAGGAAACGCGTGGAGAAATGNGCGTTCATCTGCCGGCCGGCAGAGTTGGGGTCGGCGGCGACATCGGCGTGGGCATACAACTGGGCGAANAANTGCTGGATAGTCGTCTGGCCGATGGCGAACATAAAGGTCTGGTCNCGGTAATAGCCCGANCGGAAATCCCCGGGCTTGAATACCTTGGCCATCGCGATTTGGGCGATTTCTTTGCCGTCGCCGAATATGCCGAACTTCGCCCGGCCATTCAGCACCTCTCGCCGGCCGATGAGGCTGGCTTGGCGACTCTGTAAGGCGAGCGTGTAGTCACGCAGAACCTCGGCCGTGCTCATGTAGAGTTGTTTGGTTGTGTTTGTTTTTTCTTCGGTCTTTTGCGTCTCAAGCATATCTTGTTCCAGAGTGTCATACGGCCGCGAATGGGATGATCGAGTTAGTCTAACGTTGTCCGGAGACGGCACGAACCGGCANGCAAACCCTAACTCATCCGGTCTATTCAATTGCTCTCCCCGCGCAGGGAGATGGCGGCTCAACGGTTCAGTCAAACCTCCACGAAGGTTTGCAGTGATAGTGGGTTAAATCGCTATGGCGAGATCATGTAGACCTGCCGATCTCATGCCCATGATAGCACAAAAATCACGGGCGAAAACGTAGGCCCGGCGAACTTTTAATTTAGGGCAAGGGTCTGACACTTAAATTGTCGAACAGAACGCGTACCCCCGCGCCGCCCAGCGTCTGGACCAGAAGCCCCACATCGCCGGTGGTGAAGGTGTTATCTGTGACGCGGCCGATCTCCTGGTCGTTCACGAAAAATATTAGGTTGCCGGCTTCGGCCTGGACGCGGAGCTTGTTGGTCACGTTCAAACCAGGCGTCACGGCCGGCGTTGCGAACCAATGCTCGCCGATGATGGTGGCCTCCTCCGCTCCGTCCCGGTAGCGGCCGATCCAGGCGTAGCCGTCGCCCGATATCTTGAACAGGTAGAAATCACCTTTGTTCGGGTCAGCGCGGAAAAGCAGGCCGTAACCGTTGTCCAACGGGCCTTCGACAGGTGTAGCTTCCACCTCATAGACGCCGTCTCCAAAGACCTTCCCCGCCGAGGCCCATCTGCTTATGTCGTTCTCCAGTACCTTGAAGTCATAGACGCCATCCTGGATGACGCCGATGGAGTAAGCGTCTTCGCCAACGCCCCAATCGCCTGGTTCGTCGAAGGTCTCGAAAAAGGGCAGATCGCTGCCGCCGGTCCGGCAACCGGTTAACGCGATCAGCAATCCCAGGATGAGATACAATACCGCGCGAAACGGGGTTGAATTCTTGGGTTGATGGTTCATCTTGTCTCGTTATCTATTGGCTAAAAATGGGTTTATGGTATACTACACACTGCTTGGGCGCGTAGCTCAGTTGGTTAGAGCGCACGGTTCACATCCGTGAGGTCAGGGGTTCAAGTCCCTTCGCGCCCACCAGCTTTTCCCTCTTTGATTCTTCATTAACTTCCAACATCATTCATTACCCTTCGTGGTATGCCGGCCACGTGCGAAAGGGGCAGCGCGAAGAGAATGCCGGTGTGAGGTTCGCTCAATTTCCCGGTTACTGACTCCGTCGCTTCGATGAGCCGGTGCACCATGTTTTCACCGTCNACGATTGAAAATAGGGTGCGGTGGCGTTCTTCCCGGCTCTGAAAGAACGAGCGGATGCTGGGCATCAACGGAATGTCATCGCGATACCCTACCTTTTGCCGCACGCGTGCCAGTCCGGTGCTGTCCAGAATCGTGATGCCTCCGACCCCCGCTTNTTCCCAGGCGTCGAAGATCTCCAGTTCGTGCTCCAAATCATCCAGTACCAACGTCACCAGATAGTACATACTTTTCGTCCTTTCGAGCATCAGTAAAAATCGCTCTGCGGCAATGGCTTGTCCTGATCGCTGGCAATTTCCCCGGGTGGCTTTTGCTGATAGGCCCATCGCAACAGCAGGGGGGTGATCAATGTGGCTACAATGATCATGAACACAACCACGGAGAATGTATCCTGGCGCATTACACTCTGCGAAAGGGCAACGGAGGCCACGATCAGGCCCACCTCCCCCCGCGAGATCATGCCAATGCCCAGGCGCATTGAATCCCGGCGCGAGAACCCCACCAGGTAGGCCCCGCCACCGCTGCCGATGATTTTCGTCACGATNGCCACCACCGTTAACCCGATGGCNAAAATCCACTGGTGGCCGCTGACCGCGCGCAGATTGGCCTGGAGGCCGATGTTGACCAGGAAAATCGGCACGAAAAATCCATAGGCCATCGCCGAGATATTTTGCTCGATTCTCCCGGCGTGGGATGTGCGGGCGAGGAATAGACCAGCCAGAAACGCGCCGGTTATTGCCGCGATGCCGCCGAGCGCTTCCGACGCCCAGGCAAACAGGAGACAGGCGACCANCGCGAAGGCCGTAATGCCCTGGCTGATGGGCAGATTGCTNATACGCNTGAGCAAGGGAGGGAGGAGAAAAAGCCCCGTGGCCGTCGCCAGAGCGAGAAACAAGATCATCTGGGCGAGAACGCCCAAGATGCCGCTATCCGTGCCGCCGGCCATTCCAAAAGCTACCGAAGCGATAGATAGCAACAGCACGACGAGAACGTCATCAAACACGGCCGCTCCCAGGAGCGCCAAGCCGACCTTGTTGCGTAGCACGCCTAATTCCATCAGCGTTTGGGCGGAGATGCTGACGCTGGTGGCCGACAGCGAGAGGCCCACGAAGACCGATTCCGGTGTGCCGAGGCCAAACAAGCGGGCAGCCAGAAACCCACCCAGCAGTGGCACGATGACCCCCAAGGTGCCGGCCACCGATGACACGTGTCCGGAGCGCACCAATTCCGCCATATCCAGTTCGATTCCAGCCAGGAACATTAGCAGGAGGACGCCGATCTCTGCGAACAGGATTACCGAATTGGCCAAGTGTTCATCCGTCGCGAACGAGGGGACAGAACCAAAGAGATTCAGGACGGTCGGGCCGAGTATCAATCCGGCGAACAACTCGCCCAGGATGGAGGGTTGGCCTAGACGAGTGCTGACATAGCCGCTGGCCTTGGCCGCCACGANGATGATGGCGATNGCCAGCAAGAAATTCAAAAAATCAGACATCGGTCCTGCCTGGCTCGAGCACGCGCAGATAGACCTGATCTCCGCGCCGCTCCAGGGCGACTTGATCCCCGGTCTGTATCACCTCGTTGACGTCGATATTGAAGCCGTAGGCATAAGGTATNCCTTCCAGCGAGCAGGCTGGAGCCATTTGCTGGTCAATTTCCGTGTTGACCATGGCGATGGGAGCCACGCCACGATAGAAAAGCTCCAGCAGCACGTACGGGGCCACGCTGGAACCGGTCCCGCGGGGGAAGATGGCGATTTTTCCGGCCATGCTCTGGCCATTNGCCGGGTGTTCTTCTTCCTCTATGACGCCTGTCTCCCGATTGACATAACCCAAAAAGGTGATTGGCGTGTCCGTTACGAAGGCTTCGCCCGTGATGGAAAAATCACCCTGCGAGGGCAACCCCTGTCCTACAGCAACCGCATGGAGGTTGGGGTCGCGCCAAACAGCGTGCGCGTTTGCTCCAGGCGAAAAAGTCTTATCCTTCTTGCCGGACGTTGGCCCCGAGGGCACGTGTCCTTCCTCCGCCGCTGTATCCAGCGCTATGTCTCCGGTCGCTACGGCGATGCAGTCTGCCAGACGCATGACGGACGCGGGTATCCCATTCAGGCCCGACTTGATATAGTGCTCGGCCTTCATTGAGTTCGTCAAAATGTGTCGGACCCAGCTTCGATCGTACGGCACTACTTCGGGACAGGTATTCTCCAGCAGTAGCGCCCCGCTCATCCGAATGACATCGGCCAGGCCCGTCCGTTCGGCGATGGCCTTGGTTGTGGCCGAAGTGAACACCCANAGCGGCGGGGGGGCGCCCGGTTGGGAGGGGTCGGCCGTCACCCGCCGGCCGCGCAAGTGAGCGGCGATGGCGCGTAACTCTCCGACTGACGCCTGCGGGCAACCCAAAACCACCAGTGATACAGGTTTGCGGGGCAATAATTCGGCATAGCGTTGCTCGAGTTCGGCCTGGCCAAAGGTCAAATTATCCTGATAATCGCCTGGCGGGAGGTCGCTTCCCTCGACGATATGCAGCAGGGGAGAGCCATAGTTGGCCGCGGCCGCGCTCAAGGCCTTGCGTTGTTCATGCGTCATGTTGGCCGGCAGACCGATGATGGCGGGAATGGGTCCAAACGGCATGCGCCATCCGGAGCGCCGTTGCTTGCCGATCCAGTCTCCCAGCACCGAAAAGTCGGTGGGATCGTCGAGGCTGACCGTGACGGTGACCGCCAGATTGGGGCGTCGCGCTTCGTCGGCGAGCAAACCGTAATCCGGCGCGTATCCCGTCAGGGCGCAAGCCAGCGCAGACAGGCCGGATTCCCGGTTCGTGCGCAAACCGCTATAGGAATTGGCAAAGCAGATCGCGTTGGATTCGGCCCAAGCTGCAGGTATATTTTGTGACAGCGTCGTCTGCACCTCATCCCATTCGTAAGGCACGCAAGACTGAATCGTCCGGACGCCCAACTTGGCGTAATAGCCGATGATCTCCCGGTGATGGTCCAGAAATCCCGGTACAACGATCCTCATCGCCCCGAACTGGTCCTCGTCGCATCCGGCGGCGTTGAGGGTGGTGGGTATGGCGACGCCCTGGCCAGGATCATCAGCCAGGCGGGCCAGAAACAGACGCAATCCCAGCCCACCGGTCAGCGGGGAGACGCCGGAGAGATGCGCGCTGCCGATCGGCGTCAGGCGCTCAGCGCCGGCCATCGCGGCCAGATCGAGCAAGAGCCGCATGCCCATCTGGCGGGCCCGGCCTTGCCGACCGGACAGCATATCGCGCTGCGCATCGTTTAACATGGCGGTGCTTATCGTCATCGTCAGCCTCAAGTCTCAGGTCAGGCCCCAACTGGCGTAATAAGAATTGGATACTCTTCCGACCAATGTCCGCATGGCATCAAGTTCTATCGTATGAGGGGGCTTATGATAAATAATCAGATAGATCGACTCGGCCGTATTCACCCCTCACAAATTTACTACNGTCGGCGCCCCAGGGTATGGTGCAGTCGAGCCCCATTTTGGCAGTGAGGCTCTTTTTGCCGGGCACGTGGGTTCCCGAGGGATCGAGCGAGCTACCGGGTTGGTTGGGATAGACGTATAGATCNCGATCTGCCTGGAATCGCGTCGCCAGCGCCCATTCTACCTGCGAGGGGTCATAGATATCGACGTCAGTGTCGACAACCCACACGTGCTTCAACGAGCCGTGCCCCTGGAAGGCCGCCTCGATAGCCAGCCGGCCGTCTTCCGGCCCTTGCTTGTCAATCTGAACCACCGCATGAAGCCAGGACGTGCCGCCCGGCGTGATGGCCGCGCCGGTGCAACGCGCGACCTTGTTGACGGCGGCGTAGATGGTCGGTTCCTTCGGCATGCCCATCAACAGCTTGTGCTCCAGACCGCCGGGAAGCAGCGCGTGGAATATCGGCTCCCGGCGGTGGGTCATCAAGTCTATCTCGATAACCGGCTGCATTCTTGTGATGTCCATCGTCTCGGTCAGGTCCATAAAAGGCCCTTCACTGAAGGTGTTCTTAGTGATGCGCCCCTCAAGAACTATTTCGGCATCGGCGGGCACGTAGAGGTCATTGGTCAGACATTTCACCAGTGGCGTAGGAGACAGGGCATTGGCAACAGCCAGTTCGTCGACGCCCGGCGGCGGCGACATCGAGGCGGCCAGATGGACGCCGAGCGACACGCCGATGCAAATGGCCACCGGCAGATCGCCGTCGGTCTTCTGCATGGCGTTATATGTCCCGCGATTCTCGACGATCCGCGCCGCAAAATGGCGCTCGTCCAATCGCAGCAGGCGGTGATAGCACATATTGCGGCCGAGGTCGGGATCATTGACGATGACAACGTTGCTGGCGATGTAGTGGCCGGCATCCTCGGGCAGGTGAAAAAGAATTGGTAAGTCATTGAGGTTCACTTCTTCTACNACGACTTCCTGGCAGGGCGCGGACTCAACGATAGGCGGCGCGACCGGGTATTCGAGCGCGCTTTTCAGGGTGTGGATCAGGTCGGGCACTTCGACGCCAAGGTCCATGCTGAAAAATCTTCTGTCGGCGCATACGCCGGAACAAATTCTCCAGTTGGGGTAATCCTTTATATGGCTGAACAAGACCGGCCGTCCTGCCAATGCATGGGCGACGTTGGCGACCTCGTAGGTCGTGTCGACGGGCTTGTCGATAGTCACCAGGTCGCCGCTGGCGGCGGCAATTTCAATGAACCGGCGAAAACTCATAAGATTTTTGTCCTTATTTGCAATTGCATTATAACCGAGTGGGCGAGTAGGGTCGATTGGCGCGGCGATGCAGGACAATCGCATACAAAATAATAGAACGGGGGTATCATTGATTCCATGACCAATCACATGGGCAATCGAATGCAACTATGGCTGGGTCTTATCACCTTGCTTTTGCCATCGCTAGCCTGCAACGCTTTTGCCGGCCGGGTCGATACTTTGCCCCCGCCACCAATGCCTACCGCGACAACAAACGCGCCAGGGACGCCCGTCGAACCAAATCTGGCGCCGACGGTCACGTTACCGCCGGATGCCCCATTGGAGGACGTTCAGGGNACCGTCCGCATCCTGGTCGATTTGAATATCCGTTCGGGGCCCGGCGTGCGCTTCGATCGGGTGGGGTTTCTCCTCAGAGATGAGCGCGCCGCGGTCATTGGGCGGGATCCACAGAGCGGCTGGTGGCGGATCCAGTGCCCGGTCGCCACGGACAGCCCCGAGTGCTGGGTATCGGGCGGATCCCAATTCACCCTGCTGGAACAATCTGATTAAAAAAGGTGCTCCCCCTGTCCTGCGAAACAGGGGGAGCTGCAGAGAGGGGATGTTGCCTGCGAGCAAGCGTTTTAATCGTTCGGCTTGTTAGCCCGAACGGTCGGTAATCATTATTTACGACGTAAGAATGCGGGCACTTCCAGATTGCCGGGGGCGAATCGAGGCACAACTTCCTCGACGGCCGGTTCTTCTTCTCTTTCCGGCTTTTTATCCACGCGTTCTTGCGATTGAACCTGGCGCGCGGCCGTTTCAAACAGGCCAGTGTCGTTGCGCTGGAGCATTTGGCGGCGCATGTGAACCTGGTCGAAGCGGGTGGCGATGACCGTGATCCGGATCTCGTCGCCCATCGCTTCATCGACCACAGCCCCAAAGATGACGTTGGCGTCCGGATGGGTGGTCTCGCGGATCACCTCGGCCGCTTGGTTGACCTCGAATAGACTGAGGGTTGTGCCGCCGGTAATATTGAACAGGACACCCTGCGCGCCGTCGATGGTGACATCCAGCAAACGAGAGCTAACCGCTTGTTCCGCGGCGATACGCGCCCTGTCCTCGCCCGTGCCCCGGCCCACGGCCATCAGCGCCGCGCCGCCCTGGTTCATGATCGTCTTCACGTCGGCGAAGTCGAGGTTGATGAGTCCCGGCACGGTGATCAACTCGGTGATGCCCTGAATACCCTGGCGCAGCACGTCGTCGGCCAACTGGAATGATTCGTGCAACGGCATCCGCTTGTCGGTGATGTCCAATAGCCTGTCATTGGGAATAATGATCAGCGTGTCGACGTGCTTCTGGAGCTGCTCGATACCACGGTCGGCCGAAGCCGCGCGCCGGCTACCCTCAAAGTGGAATGGTCGGGTGACAACGCCAATGGTTAGGGCGCCCATCTCGCGGGCCACACGGGCCACGACCGGAGCCGCGCCTGTGCCCGTGCCGCCGCCCATGCCGGCCGTCACAAAAACCATATCGGAGCCTTGAAGCACGGACTGAATCTCCTCAAGCGATTCATTGGCCGCCTTCTCGCCCTGGTCGGGGAAACCACCCGCGCCCAGTCCCCGGGTCAGCTTATCACCGATTCGCACGCGTACCGGTGCATCGGAAAGGGAGAGAGCCTGATTGTCGGTGTTGACGGCAATGAAGTCGACACCTTTGACACCTTCGGCGATCATGCGGTTGACCGCATTGCTGCCGGCTCCTCCAACACCGATAACACGGATGCTGGCGGTGCTATCCGTATTCGTTGTTTGTTGCATCCTCTTTTCCCTTCCTTCCGTGGTGAGCAAAGAGAACCTTGATGTCGGGCAAATTAGAGACTTAGAATAGGGTTGCCTTGTTGCCTGGTCGGCCGTCGTATCCGCTTGCGAATTGCTCCAGAACCGACTTCTCGACCAGCCACTTGTTCCCGAACTTGATTGCCGGCAACTTTCCGTCACGGATAAGCCGCCTCACTGACTCGGGATGGATTCCTAGCCGCCTGCTAACCTGATCAACATCAGAATAATTTTCCAGTAAGGTCTCTTTGCTCATATTTACCACCGCTGACTTTCAGTGACTCCTCTTCCCTAAGAGCCACCCGGCTATTAGCTGTCCTTGTCATGCGGGATATTACAACATATTGCAACAATACAACAGTTATTTNCCTAAGTCAATAGTACCATTCTGACTTCAGAATGTTTTTACATTGTGATGGTATGGAGCTGTCGAGCGAGAAGTAGAGAGTAAATTATTCGACCAACAGGCCGCATATCGATACCAGCGAAGTGTCCGTCTGATCGGCTGGACATTGTTGGTAAGCGACCTGGACGCCGGTGCTCNCGTCCAGAAACCGCAGCATGTGGTAGAGGGGAGCAAAGCCGCATATCCTGTTGCGGTCTCTCGCCGCGTGAATCCGGTCATAAAATTCGGCGGCGCTACCGCGGGTGATGGCGTCCATNAGCTTGTGATCTTCTTCGCGCAGCGCGGAACGGCGCCTGTCGTCCATGGCAAACGCGTCCCCAAAGGCCGGCCCCACGTGAGCGAGGTCTACTGAGCCGATGGCCAACACGCGCCGGCCGGCCGTCTCCCNGCGCAGGACTTCATGAAAACGCCTGAANATCGGCTCATCAGCAGGATGATGGCCATTGTCCAGAAAATGGTGGAAGGATCCGATGAGGATCGGAATCATTGGAGATGGCGGCCGGTTCGCCTGGTGAAATACGTAGTGGAGCCAAACGGCCGAAAGTTCGACAGAATGCTCGTGGCGATGATTAAGTTCTTCAGCGAAGGCTTGTTCCCCGCCGATCGCGTCCGCCAGCTTGTCGATCAGAGTCAGGTCAGTCGGCAATATGCCAAACGGCGTGGCATAGGGCTGGCGCGTAAGGGTGATAGTGCCGGCGNTGCCATTATGGTCCGTGCCGAAAATGAGGACGAGGTCGGCGTCCAGCACAGCCTGGGCGGCCTCGTCCCACACCTGCGCGTAGACAGGCCCGCCGCGCTGGTAATCAATGTGGGGCGAAACGACGCCACGCCATGATCGATTCGNCNGTNNCCGCGGTTGGTCGCTGCCGTAGCTTTGGAACAGCGCGGTGAGTTCATGGGGTGATGCGGGATAGCTCAGGTCCGCCAGAGCCGGCGGCCGGTAATCGCCCGCCCGGTATGCTGTCAGCGCCTTGGTTCGCTTGATCTCGAATNGCTCGGTATGCAACAAATAGGCGCGATCCAATTCCGACAGAGCGTTGGTGATGACGTCGAACGGGATCTCCTCGCCTAGTTGTTCAACTAGATCGATATGAATCTCTTCGGCCGTGCGCGTGCCGTCGCACAACAGGAGCATCTGGGCGATTGCCTGCGGCACAATAATCTGGCGATCGCTTAATTGCCACGGATCGCGCAGGAGCCACATTCGTTCTCCCTGATAGAAGATGGGCTGGAAATCCAGAATCCGCAGTCGCGGCTTGGCCGGTTCAGGCATAGACAGTTGTATCAAACGGGCTATGGGCAGATAGGCGCGTAGCCGAACGGGCCCAGGACGAGTTCGAATACCGAGGCTAGCGGCCCGCAGTACAACAACCGGCCCTGGTCGTAGGCATCCAGAACCAGGAAGGTGCCGGCGCAGACCAGCAGCAGCGCGACGAGCAGCCCACACCCCACCCACAAACCGCGGCCGCGGCTGGGTTCTTCGTTGACATAAGACGGCGGAGGCACATATGCCGGGGCGGGTGGAGGTTGTGCGATGGCCGGCTGNTTCGGCGGNTCGGCCGGGCGGCTCTGGGCCGCCACCGTCTGGCGAGGCCNCTCGACNGCCGGCGCCACCGGCGCTGAATACGCCTGAGTCGGTTTCTCGGTCGTGTCGACCAAAGGGCCGGTATCCACGTCATCGGCCGCTTGCGCCATTGAGACATAGCGCAAGCGCACCGTATCACCCAGGTCTATGGCGTCGCCATCCTGCAAAAGTGTCAGATGGCTTATGCGCTGCCCGTTGACGAAGGTGCCATTGGTGCTGCCGATGTCTTCGACGGCGAAGCCGTCTGCGCGACGAACGATGCGGATGTGNCGGCGGGATACTTCCGGATCGGCCANNATCAAATCATTGCCCGCGCTGCGGCCAATGGTGAACTGCTCCGNTTGAAGCTGGANTTGNGTGGTCGGGACTGGCCCGCGTTCCACGACGAGGAGCGCCTCTAATTCGTTCATGGTCTATCAACTATATCTAGAATGACTATTCAGAGCGAACAAATGCTCAACTCACATTGAGCCGCGCCTGACGAGCTTCATTCACGATGGTTTCCATGATCAACTGTCGCGTCGCCGCATCGTCGCTGCTCAAGTAAATGGTCACGCGCTTGGGTGGCGGCAAGTCGGAATCATCGCCGGTCTCATACACCTGACCAAACCTCGTATATTCAGGCCCCCACTTGGCCAGAAAGGTGACGGCCAGGGATTTGATGGGATGAGAGCCGAAAAGCAACCAGCCCGATCGTATGGTTTGCAAACTCTGCCCGCTAAAGAATTGGTAGAGGTANTTCCCGGGCGACTCTTCGGCCATGACAACGTGCTCGCCGAGAGGAACGCGCCAATAGGTGGCGGGGCGGAGGAGCAAGTTCCTGTCGCGGCCGGAGACGCTGAACAATCCGGTNGCCGTTATGCCCACCTTCTGATTGGCGGCCAACGGCCGGGCAACGAGATCGATAGCCACTGTATCGCCATCCGGCACGAAGCGGTTGAAATTATCACGTTTGGCCCGCCACAGGGAGTAATTGAGCCAGATGATGACAAGCAGCAGGCCAATGAGCAACGGCGCAGGCCACCGCTGAATCCATCCGAATAAGAGCATGAGTATGGGTACCCAGCGGGCGAAGACGACGAGGCGAACCCCCAGGATCGAGCGGTTGTAAAGGGCGTACATGACCGCATAGGCGCGGCTTAGATAGTTGAAGTAGGCGCGTCGCAGAGGTGATAGGGATTCCATTTCGTGATGCTATGTCAATGACGCCGGTATGCCACCGAAGTGTCACGATTATCCACTATTACCTTTTTCGAGCCACCCCTACGATGTGGATTTGCCGTTCGGTTTCCAATCGGTCGTCAATCGCGCTCATNCCCTGAAAGAAGAGGCGGTTGAAGGCAATGTATGATGGGTCAGCGACGAACGAGACGGCCGCCAATCTCAAACCGGACGCGGCGCAAATAGCGTTCAAGTCAGCGGCGGTGTTAGCGCGATAGAAAGTGGCGAAGGTATCTTCCACGGCGCGGCCATATAGCCTGTCTACAAGCCTCCCTTGCCAGCGGCCGAGCCGTCCGGCCATGCGATTGGCGACAGTGAGGGGGTGTCGCTTATTCGGAGTAATGAAAATGAAGGAGCCCGCCGGCGCGAGAACTCGACTGATCGCGCGGAATGTGCGTATGGGGTCGGCGAGGTGTTCCAGCAGCCAGCTGGCCGTGACCACGTCGAAGGCGCCATCAACAAACGGCAGGCAGTCGCTAACGGCGACGGCTCGCGGGAAATCTTCCAGCCGGTGCTCCAAAAGCGAGGTAAAGTCGGGGTCGATGCCGGTTGTTTGCCACAGCGGGTGGTGCAATTGCTCTACAAGGCCGCCACGGCCGCAGCCTACATCGAGCAGGCGTGATTGCGGTCGCAGGCTTTGGCGAACCAACTCGGCAAAAACCTCGGTCGCCGGCCGCCAGCCGGGATGCGTAAGGCGATACGCCTCGCGCCATTTATTTTGCGCCTCAAGCGAAAGCATGGGCGCTATTGTACCCGGATGGTAAGAATTGGCTGAATCGCGCTTGCTGCCGTACCGGCCGCACCACGAGCGATGTACAATCCGCCCCTATGCGACTTTTCTTACTATTTTTTCTTCTATCATTAACTCTGGCGGGCTGTGCTCTGGCTGAGATCTTCCCGTCTTCGCCCGCCGAGGTACCGCCAGTTAACCCGTCGACTGCGCCGGAGAGCATTACGCCGACCGTTGGGGCCACCACTGAGCCCACGACGACGCTGACCGAGTCCCCAACGAGGCCACCGACCGATCCGCCAGCCACGTCAACAATCGTCCCTCCGGTGGAACCCTCTCTTACGCCACTANCCNAGTTGATGGNCGGCGAACAAGTTGCGGCNGATCTGGNGGACAATAACCCACCCCTGCGGGATGACATCCGCCTCGCTGTGGCCTATCTGGGCGCGAACCCAGCTCTGCCCACGCCGGAGCCGCCCGGNNACCTTCAAGTTGGCGCGGCCGAATCCTTCTACATTGGTAACGTGGACAGTAATNCCGTCAGCCTTATCGACGCGGAACTGCTGAGCATCGGTGACAATGCCTATTTTTGGTTCGATCAAGGCTNCGGGTCGATCGAACCGGATGCCGCCGAGCTAGCGCGAGTGACTGAGCGCTTCGATGAGATATTTGACACCCTCTATGCGTACTTTGGCGTCACTGAGCCGGCGGGCGGCCGCGTCCATATCGTTCACGCTTCGCCCGAAGTCCTCTGCGACGATGCCGCGGCATGTCGGCTGGCTGGATACTTTTCCTCGCGCGATCTGCTGCCCCAGGGGGTGCGCCCGCAATCGAACGAGCGACCAATGTTTGTGATGAACACCCAGCAATTCGGCACCGGCAATTATCTGGACGTCCTCGCCCACGAGTTGCGCCACATGCTGGGGAACGAGTACGATGCGGGTGAGGAGGACTGGTTTGTTGAGGGGGGCGCGATGCTGGCCGAAGAACTGGCCGGGTTTAATCTGCTGCCGCAAATCCGCGGCAGCCTGTTTTTGGAGGATCCCGACCGGCAGTTAACTAACTGGACGGACGGCGACACCATACCCCACTACGGGCAGGGATATTTGCTCAATCGCTACCTTTACGACCGCCTCGGCCGCGAGTTGTATCGAGAGTTCATCCTTAGCCGCGATCCAGGGTTAAAGGGGATCGAGGAAGTGGCTGCGGAGAATGGCTTGGGCGTAACCGGCGAAGATCTGTGGCTCGACTGGTTGGCGGCCATGGCCTTGCTCGGAGAGGAAGACCTGCCGGTTGAATATCAATGGGGCGGCCCGGCGCTCAGCGGGTTGGCGACCACACCGATCAACAACCTGCCGGCAACCTTCGAAACCAGCGTGCACCAGTATGCGGCCGATTACTACGAACTGCCGTCCAGTGGCGAGGTGACGATCGAGTTTACCGGCCAGCCGGCCGTGCCGCTCCTGAGTATTGAACCGGGTTCCGGGGAATATTTTTGGTATGCCCAACGCGCCAATGACAGCAATCCGCGCCTGACACGGGCGTTCGACCTTCGCGATGTCAGCGGCGCGACGTTAACCTACGACGTATTTGTCGATATAGAAACGGGTTATGACTTCGCCTATGTCGCCGCCTCGACCGACGGCGGGCAGACGTGGATACCTGTGGAGGCAAGCGGGATGCAAGGCCTTCAACCGGCTGATGACCCCTCCGACAGCGCCCTGGCGCCGCGTTTTTACACTGGACGCGGTGGCTCCTGGAGCAGTGAATCTGTTGATCTGTCCGGCTACNCTGGCCAGGAGATCCTCCTGCGTTTTGAATATGTCACCGATCCGATCCTGACCTTTGGCGGATTCGCCCTGGACAACATTGCCATCGAGGAGACCGGCTTCTTCGACGACGCGGAAACTCTCGACGAGGACTGGATAGCCGAGGGATTCACGCGCGCGACCAGCCGCATACCCCAGAGGTGGCCGTTGCAACTGGTNACCTTTGATNGNGATGGNCGGCCGCAGGTCGATCGGNTCGTCGTGGATGACGACGGCGTGCTGGTCCATACCTTTCAGACCCANCCGGGGACGCGGCGCCCCATCCTCATTGTCGCCGCCNGCGCGCCGGAGACTCTGGAACTGGCGAATTACTCGCTCGTCGTTCGCTAGCGACGAGACGGTGAAATTTTCGTGGATTTGCTCGCCGCGGGTTGTCGCGTCGCATCGCGTTTCTATAATAGGCGATGTACAGTTGGTTCCAGGGGGTAGTAGAAAAGCATATGACAAAANGCGGGATAGACTTCTCCAGCCGCGTGATGGTCCCAGATCGGGTAATAGCCAAGGCTCTGGAGGACGAGATGGTGCTTCTAGACCTCGCTTCCGAAACGTACTTTGGTTTGAATGAGATGGCCGCTGCCATGTGGCAGCAATTGGTCCGGTGCGCCACTATCGAAGAAGCGTATGAAACCTTGTTGGAGGAGTACGACGTTTCGCCGGAAGTCCTGCGCGCAGATCTGGAGGAGCTTTTACAGCAGCTGGTTGAATCCCGGATCGTGGAGCTGAGTGGCCCGTAGACTTGCCGCCGTTACGCGGCTCTCGCGAGCCGAGGCGTGGCTGCTCTTCCAGAGCGCCTTGCTCTTGCCCATTGTGGCGACATCGCTGCGTGTTGCCGGATTCCAAAGGTCGTACCGCTGGCTCTATCGACCCGTGGGCAGTGAGTCGAACGACGACATCATAATGGTGAGCCGGTCAGTCGAGCGTGCCGCCCAAAATATCCCCGGCTTCAGCCCCACCTGCCTCCCCCGCTCGCTTGTCCTTTGGCACTTGCTTCGCCGGAGGGGCGCCCCGGCGCAGTTACAAATTGGCGTGGCCAAGAGAAAAGGTCAATTTGCGGCCCATGCCTGGGTAGAGANCGAAGGGCGGGTGATAAACGACCGTCCTGATATCGCCCAATTTTACTCGCGACTCGATATGCATCATCTGCCGCCGAAGGGGTACTGATGTCCGGTTCCCCTGACGCAGCCCGCGAATTCGTGATCCGGTTGTTACTGCTGGGCGGCAATAGGACTTCACACTCTCATATCGAGGCCCCTACACCCAAACGGAACGACTGGGTGGCCGACGCGGCAGTTGACTGGGAGCTGGTCTGGGAAGTGGCCGCGAGCGAGCGAGTCGCTCCTTTGCTCTATCGCGCCACGCGCGGCGTCGATTCAATTCCCGAGTGGTGGCGGGAGCGGTGCCGGGCGGCTTACCATGAGACTGGCATTCTCAACACGTTGCGACTTCAGGAACTGAAGACCTTATTGTCTGATTTCAGAACGGCGGGGCTCGATGTGATCCTCTTGAAGGGGGCGGCGCTCATCGAGCTCGTCTATGGCAATCCGGCGCTGCGGCCGATGGTGGACCTGGACTTTCTGGTGCGCAGGGAGGATGTCGATGTGGCTCTGGCTGTCTTCGACCGGCGAGAATACCGGAAGTCCGGCAATGAGATCGCTCGCGGGTCCACGCTGGCCTATGAGAATGAGGCGTTGCTCCAGAAGGAGTCTCCCTACGGCTGGCAAGTGGAGCTTCACTGGCATCTGTTCGATTCCCCTTACTATCAGCGCCGCTTGTCGGAGAGCGAGTGGTGGCGAACGGCCGTGGCCATGACGGTTGAGGGCGAAGACGCCTTATGCCTCTCGCCCGAGTGGACGATCATACACCTGTGTGGCCATTTGATTTTTCATCATCAGGGACGCGGTTTGCTTTGGTGGAACGATCTGGCGGATCTGGTTCGGTTGAAAAAAGACGATATTCACTGGGATTACGTGGTGACCCAGGCGCAGGCGGCCCGTATGGTACTGCCTTTGCGGAACATCATCCCTGTCCTTGCCACGACCTGGCGAGCCCCCATTTCGGAGGAAGTCACCAACCGGCTTCAGTCAATCGCCCCAGAGCAAGAAGAGGTCGAATTGTTCCAAGCGATGACAGGGTACCGTTTCTCGCCGGGCCACCGCCTGCTCGTTGATGTGAAGGGGCTGGGTTCGCGGCGGGAAAAGGCGCGGTTTCTGATGCACAATGTTTTCCCATCCACGGCATACATGGATGCTCGCTATGGGATACGGCATCCGGCGGCAAGACCTTTTTATTATGTGTATCGCTGGTTTCTTGGCCTGAGAGGCATGGTCAGGGATTCGCTGCGAAGCGGCCGCGGCGACCGGTAGTTGTCGCTTCTACTTTATACTTCACATATTATTTGCCAGCAGGTTTGGCAAAATAAATGATCACTTCTTCTTCATTGAGATTTCACGATGTATTTACGATACGTTGCCCCTGATTCTTGGTATCGTTGGGGCAGGGACTAAGTCAAAGGTACTAGCAACCGCGCATCGGGTTTTGAAAGGCTGTTTCCAGTTGGCAGCCTCTGTTTGGCCGAAGGGGATTGAGATTAGATCCAAGCAAATCATCGTCTCTGACCAGTTCTTTGTGGAGATTGTAAGAACTGCCTCTCGGTGACGGTTCCCCAGCCAAACAGCACCAGACAATTGGCTATCCGCCAGATGCGGCGTTAAATAAGTTTGGCGACCATCAGGCGCAAATACCAATTCGCGATAGACAGCGTCCTATGTCGAAAGGGCGGAGCATGCCACCCGCCAGGCAGCAATGATTCGTCTTTACCTCTCCCGCCAGGCAGCCGGCCTCGGCCGCTACATCCTCGAGCAGGGCTTCTTTTTGCTGTTCGGCTGGATGCCGACAGTGCTCGGCATCGGAGTTCGCGGATTGTTCTATCGCTTCATCCTGCGCATGAACGGCTGGGCAGCCATCGAAAAGAATGCCCGTTTGCGCTTTGCCAGCAACATTACGCTGGGTCATGGTGTGTATCTGGATGAAAACGTCTATTTGCACGCTTGTCCCGGCGGCATTCACATTGGCCGGCGGTCTATTGTGATGCATGGCGCCGTATTGCACGTCTATAACTTCCGCAACATGCCCCACTCGCACATCACTATTGGCCGGGACAGCCTGATCGGCGAATACACCGTCATTCGCGGCCAGGGCGGGGTCACGATTGGCGACAGAGTATATACGTCCCCCTTTTCGCAAATCATCGCCGTCAACCATATCTTCTCCGATCCTGGCCGTTCGTTCACCCGCCAGGGAATCACCGCCGAAGGGATCATTATCGAGGACGACGTATGGATCGGTTCGGGGGCCATTGTCACCGATGGGGTGCGCGTCGGCCGGGGNGCGGTCGTGGCCGCCGGAGCGGTCGTGACCGAGGACGTGCCGCCACATTCCGTCGTGGGCGGTGTTCCGGCTCGCTTGCTCAAAACGATTGATGCGCGTGGCGATTCATCCGGCGATAAGACCATTTACTTCGAGGAGGGCGGCAATCATTGAACCCGGTTGCCCGTCATGACTCATGAAAAACCGCTTACCGTATCGATCATGACCTCGCTGACCGTTGTCATCCCGGCCTTCAATGAAGAGTCGGGCATCGCCCAGATAGCCGGCCGCGTCCTGGCCACGCGGCAAAGCCTGGCCGCCGTCGGCGTCAGCGAACTCGAGTTATTGATCGTCGATGACGGTTCGCGNGATGATACCGCCCGGATCGCCGCNGCGATTCCCGANGTTCATCTCATNCGGCACCCGGTCAATAAAGGCTATGGCGCGGCTNTGAAGACGGGTTTCGCTCAGGCGCGCTCCGAGCTTATCGGCTTCCTCGACGCCGATGGCACNTACCCGCCGGAATATTTCTCCCAACTCTGCGCGGTGGCGATGAACGGCGCCGACCTCGTTATCGGCTCCAGGATGGCCGGCGCCGACAGCAANATGCCGGCAACCCGCCGCATCGGTAATTTGTTTTTTGCCCGGTTGCTGTCTCTGGTCTCCCGCCAGCCCATCACCGACAGCGCCAGCGGGATGCGCGTTTTCCGGCGCGGAATCCTGAGCCAGCTCTATCCCTTGCCGGATGGTTTGAATCTGACGCCGGTGATGAGCACCCGGGCTATCCATGAGGGCATTCGGATGGCCGAAGTCCCCATCCCGTACTCCGAGAGGCTGGGCCGCTCCAAGCTCAGCGTAGTCCATGACGGCTCGCTATTCCTACGCTCCATGCTCTGGACTGTCTTACAATATAATCCGGTCCGTATCTTCGGCTTGCTGGGCATCGGCGGCATGGTCCTCGGTTTGTTGTTTGTGGCGGCGCTGGTCATCACCCGCCTGTCNGGCGTGACGGTGCTTACGCCGTGGACCGTCATCGCGCTGTACGCGGGCGCTGTGTCCGGCATGGTGGGAATCAACCTGTTCCTGTTAGGCATCGTATTCAACTATCTGGTCGCTCTCTTTCGCGGCCGGCCGGTGCAGCAGGGACTGTTCGGCAAGAAGCTCTTTGACACCCCTCTCGACCGGCACTTCGGCTGGTTGGGCGTCGTGGCGCTGCTTATTGGGCTGGCAATTGCCGGATATGCGGTAGTATTGGGAACAAACGGCTGGGACATGGGGCAGCTCTGGCTTTATGGCCTGGCGAGCGCCATGCTGATCTTGCTAGGTGTGGAACTCGTCATCTTTTGGGTGGTTTTCCGCGTCCTGGATGAATTGAACACGCAGGCTGTTCGCGAAAACTGGCTGGCCGGACAGGAGCAGGCACATGAGAAACCCGCCATCGATGCCTGAAAGCGGCCGCGGCGGGAGCCTGGAGAGAATCTAGCGTTATGCCAAAATCAGAAGACAAGGACCCGGTAAAAGAGAATCTCGGCTCTCGAACAGTTCCCAGACTTCGCCTGGCTGATTATCCGAGTGCGGATGAGATCGTCCAGCGCAACTTGATGTCCTCCGCCCGGCCTTCGGGCGCGGTTGATATCCTGTTTGTCAATCCGCCGACGCCTGACGGCGGCTTGTGGATCCGCAGCCAGCACAGGGTCGGCCGCCGCACGCGGGAGAACATGGTGTGGCCGCAGGTCTCCCTGGCCCAACTGGCGGCCATGGTCTCCCCACAACATTCGGTGGCGATCATCGATGCCAATGCCGAGCGCATGGGCTGGCCCGAATTCACCCGTAAACTGGACGAGCTCAAGCCCAGGTACTATCTCACCCAGGTCACCGCGCCGACTCTCGAAAACGACATGTACGGCTGCTTCCTGGCCAAGGCNCGNGGGGCCAGGACGATCGCCTTCGGCACGCANGTNACGCCAATCCCGATCGAGACATTGCGGGCCTATCCGGCCCTTGATTTCGTNNTNATNGGCGAGCCTGACCTGACNATTNGCGATTTGCTCGATCANCTCGAAGGCAAGGTGAATGAGCGGCCGGCGAATATCCAAATGATGTTTGCCAANCACGATCCATTGTACCANCCGGCACTCGATGAGGACGGTAACGTCGATATGCACGGCATCAAAGNGCTGGGCTGGCGCAAGGGCGAGGATATCATCATTAATTTCGCGCGGCCGTTTTTGCGCGATCTCGATGACATGCCTCACCCCTTGCATCACCTGTTNCCGCTGGACACGTATCGCATGCCGATGATCCGCGGGCCCTTCACATTTATTGTCTCCAGCCGCGGCTGCCCAGCCGGCTGCACGTATTGCATCAAGCACGTCAGCTACCAGTTCACAACTCGCTTGCGCTCGCCGGAACACATCATGGAAGAGTTGCGGATCTTGAAGCGACTGGGTATGAACAACATCCACATGTACGCCGACCTGTTCACCGTCAGCCGGGAGCAGGTTCTCGGGCTATGCGAGTTGATGATTCGCGAGAAGATCAACATGCGGTGGACCTGCAACAGTCGCGTGGACTACGTCGATGAAGAGATGTTGCAGATGATGGCCCGGGCGGGAAACTGGCTGATCTCATGGGGCATCGAGAGCGGCAACGAGCAGATCTTGCGCCACGCCCGCAAGGGCGCATACACGGATAAAGCGGAACGCGCGTTGCTCTGGGCCAGAAAGGCCGGCATCCGCAATTGGGGCTACTTCATCATCGGGCTGCCGGGCGAAACGGAAGAGACCATTCGCCAGACCATCGACTTCTCGAAGCGCCTGCCGCTGGATATCGCCCTTTTCCACGTGGCCGCGCCATACCCCGGCACGCCCTTTTTCTTTGAAGTCGTGCAGAATGGCTGGTTCCGCCCCGGAACGCGTTGGGAGCAGGTGGATATGGACAAGGGCACGGTACTCGATTACCCGGGACTTCCCGCCGAGCGCTTGCTCTACTGGCAGAAACGAGCCTTCCGCGAGTGGGCCATGCGNCCAGGGCCGATGATGACCTACCTTAAGATGCTGATGTCTGATCCCTCCACGTTGCGCTCCGCGCTCAGCGTTGGCGTGCAGCATTTGAGCTGGGTATCCACCGATACCGGCTCGCCCACCGGCGTGGCATAAATGGACATGATGAACGACGGCATCGCGGCCGCGACAGAAGAGCCCCAGAGCAAACCGTGGCGAACCTTCGTCAATAGCCGCCGCTTCGCCTGGTTGCACCTGGGTTGCGCGCTGGCCGCGGGGGCGACGTGGTACATCAGCGCCGGCCGCGCCGGCCCGTGGCCGCTGCTCGTGGCCCTGTTGCCCTGGGCGGCCAGGGCGGTCAGCGGGCAATTTCCCATCCCTCGCACCCGGTTCGATCCCTTCATCATGCTGTTCATTGTTGCCGCGGCTGTCGGCGTTTGGGCTGCTTATGACCCACCCGCGGCCGTGGCGAAGTTCTGGCTTATTCTCGGCGGCGTCTTTATCTTCTATGCTCTCGCCAGTCAGCGCGCCGCCAACCTGTGGCCTCTCCTGTCGGCCGTGGCTATGTTTGGCGGAGCAGTGGGCCTTTACTTCCTTCTGACCCACGATTGGACCCTTATGCCGGCAAAGATTGACGCGTTGAACCAGCTAGGGTTGCGCCTGATGAGCTTTCGCCCGGCTGTTTTCCAGAGCCTGCACCAGCTCCACCCCAACGTCGCCGGCGGGATTCTCGCGCTGCTGATACCCTATTCGTTCGCCGCCGCGATTCGGGCCATCCGGAAGCGGCGCTTTCTTTCGGCGCTGCTGATCCTGGACGCTATCGGCATCATGATGCTGGCCCTGGCCCTCACGACATCGCGTGGGGCGTGGGTGGCTCTCGTCGGCGGGCTGGTGGCGTGGCTCCTGTGGACCGGCGCGGGCTATTTATCCGGCTCGCTATATCTCTCCCGGCGCAAGACGCTGGGCCTGGGGGCAGTAGTGTTGGCCGGGCTTTCTCTATCGGCCGTGCTGCTATCTCCCGGCGGGCTGGTCGGCTACCTNGATCGGCTGCCAGGGCCGGCCAGTGCGGGCAGCCGCCTCCAGCTTGTGCACGACGCGCTCGATTTGGCCGGGGATTTCTGGCTCACGGGCGCAGGCCTAAACACCTTCGATGGTCTCTACTCCCAGTACATTCAAGTCATCCCGTTTCACGCTGTCATCCATAGTCACAACCTGTTTCTAAATGTCGTTATCGAACAGGGAGTCTTGGGCATCATCTCTCTCGCTTCGATATTAGTCCTNTCGTTTNGGTGGCTGTCCGATCCGCATCGGGCGGGTTTCCGGCGTTCAATCCACGGCTTCTCCCTCGTGGCCGGGGCGACCTTCGCGACGCTGGCCATCTTGTGCCTCCACGGGCTGGTCGACGANCCGCTCTACGGCAGCCGGGGCGTGCTGCTGCTATGGCTGCCGGCCGGGATGACAGCCCTGCTGTTCCCGTTGCGCCAAAGCTGGCGCGAAACCGCGCGCTCGGCCGAACTGCCGGCGCTGCTTGGCCTGGGAGTTGCGGCCGTGGTGGCGGCCTTGCTGCTGCTGGCCTTTCGCTCNCCCATGCTCAGCGCGTGGCATTCCACTGCCGGCGCGCTCAACATGGCNCGCGTGGAGCTGGCNGGCTACCCGAGTGGGGAATGGAGCGACGGCCGGGAAGCCGCCGCTCTCGATTCAGCCAAGTCGCAATTCAACCGGGCGCTCCTCTACAACCGGGACAATCGCACCGCCTGGCACCGGCTGGGGCTGATCGCCACGCTGAACCGGGAGTATGAGACCGCGACCGATATGCTCTACAATGCCTACTTGCTCGACCGCGGCCACCGGGGCATCCGCAAATCGCTGGCGTTTGCCTACGTGTGGGCGGGCGATCTGGAGCGGGCGCTGCCCCTGCTTCTGGAAATACCGGAGGCGGAACAGGAACTCGCCAACTACACAGGCTGGTGGCAAGGGCAGGGCCATCCCGACTACAGCGAACGCGCGGAAGCGGCGCGCGCGGCTCTGGCCGATCTTAAATCCCGGCAATAATCTATGCAACAACATCACCGTCTGCTTGCCTTATTCCTCGGCCTCGGGCTGATCTTCGGCGCAAGCGCCGCGGCCGCCCAGTCCGCTTCGCCCGGTTCACTCCCGTCCCGCCCCCTCGCCGGCNTCCCNTCNTTCCAGTCGGGCGATGAGTGGTCCNGGCCACTCAATCTCTCGCGCTCNGGCGCTTCGACAAACCCGCAACTGGTCATCGACAGCACCGGCCGCTACCATGCCCTNTGGGAAGATGAGATCGAGGGGTTTGTNTANGCCNCAGGCGGCNCCGGGGGNTGGGGCGATCCGCGGGCGGTCGAATTGCCATTTTTCACCCGCCGCGTNTTCCCCGACTTGCAGCCGGAGTCGCCCACNCCCCGTTTTGCCCCACTTTTGGCGGCCGATCTGAGCGGCAACATTCACGCTCTATGGGTGGATAATCAGAGCGACAGGGCCGGCGTGCTGATGCACAGCGCCGTGCCCGGCGGTTCGTTCACCCAATATGACGCCTGGTCGGCGCCAGAGATGCTCGACAGTGGCGTCATTGGCCCGGTAGCGNNGGCCACCGCCGGCGGGCTTCACGTGGCCTACGTCCGCCGGGCCGAGACGGCCGAACGACCCGCCGGCATCTACCACCGCCGCCTGGCGGCCGACACCGGCACCTGGTCGAGCGAGCGCCTGATCTACGCCTCTCGCTATCTGCGCGGGCTGGCGCCCGACACCGCCAACCTGTCGATTGACGCCACCAATGGCGCAGTCGTCCTGGCCTGGGATGACCCGGCCCGCGAGCAGGTCTTCGTCAGCCGTTCTGGCGATGATGGCGCGAACTGGTCAGCGCCGGTCGAGGTAGACCGGCGCGCGGCCACAGACCCTGCGGCGTCAGTCGGTCCCGGGGGCATTGCCGCCGGCGTTGGCTCCGGCGGCGCAGTCCTCACCTGGCGCGCCGGGCATCAGTCCCCCCAGGCCTGCACGCAGTATTATCGATTCCTGCCCGACGGTGGCTCGTCCTGGTCTTTGCCGCAGGTCATCCCGGGGCTGGAAGAATGCTTCACCTCGTCACTATTCGCCACTAGCGGCGACTCGCTCTATCTTCTGGGAATCGTGGAGCCGCCCGATAATGCGTCCGCCGGGGCGCAACCGGTAACGTTCCTGCTGGCCTGGGACGGGGCGCGCTGGAGCGTACCGCGTGAGCAGGAGGCTCTGGCCGGCTTCGTGAATCCGGAGACAAACCAGCCGATTGACCTGCGCTGTCTCGACGCGGCTACCCTGGCCGATCAACTCAGCCNCGTCGGATGCGACCGCGGCGTGGGCGGCGACATCTGGTGGGCCTATCGCGCGCTCGACGACACCACCGACTGGTTCCCGCCCCCGGCCGTCTGGGCAGGGCCTACGGCCGTGGCCGCCGCCGCCGCGCCGGTGAGCGATCTCGGACTGGCCGTCAACAGCGCGGGGCGCAGCCACCTCATCTGGTCTGAGCAGGGGCAGCGCCAGATTTTCCACGCCTACCGCGACGAGACAGGCTGGTCGGCTGTGCGCCCGGTGCTCACCGCCAGCGCCGGCGCGGTCGAGTCATTGGCATTCGACAGCAACGGCGCGCGGCTCTTCGCGGTCTTTCGCGAGAGTA
>JAACJX010000524.1 GCA_014237545.1 Ardenticatenia bacterium
ATTATACCGAAAACGCCTCTATCCTGCCTCGCTCTTGGCCATGTGGGACAAATGTCCCCATTTCATAAGCTTCGACGGCCAGCTTTTGTGGACTTTGGGCTCATTCCAACCCTGCCCGGCCACACTACACTAATTCGGTAGCGGTTTTAGCATAGGTAGGGCGACGGCAAGACCGGATGGGTCGCCTCCGAATCATCAACAAGGAGATGTTTAATCATGCTATCCGAAGTCAACATCCAAACGATGACGAATCTTAACGATGAGGCCGTCCGGGCTTTCCATGATGCATTGCGTGGCGATGTGATCTCCCCGGCTGATCCGCTTTATGACGAGGCGCGCACGATTTACAACGCCATGATCGACAAGCGGCCCTCTCTCATTGCCCGGTGCGAGAACGTGGCCGATGTCATCGCCGCCGTCAACTTCGCCAAAGACAACCAGTTGGATCTGGCCGTTCGCGGCGGCGGTCACAATGGCGCTGGCTTGGCGCTGGTCGATGGGGGTCTGGTGATCGATCTCTCCCCGATGAAGGGCATCCGGGTCGACCCCCAGAAAGGAACGGTGCGCGTAGAAGGCGGCTGTACGTGGGGCGAAGTGGACCACGCCACCCACAGCTTTGGCCTGGCCGTACCCAGTGGCATTATTTCCACCACCGGTGTGGGGGGCCTGACCCTCGGCGGCGGGCACGGCTATCTCTCGCGCAAGTATGGCCTGACGATCGACAATCTGCTGGCCGTGGATATTGTGCTGGCCGACGGCCAGCTGGTCGTCGCCAGCGCCGAAAGCCATGAGGACCTCTTCTGGGCGGTGCGTGGGGGAGGCGGCAACTTCGGCGTCGTCACGTCCTTCCTGTTCCAGGCGCATCCAGTATCCACCGTCTACGGTGGTCCCATCATCTGGCCTATTGATCAGGCGGACNAGCTCATGCGCTGGTACCGCGATTTTATCGTTGATGCGCCCGAGGATCTTTATGGCTGGTTCGGCTTCCACCGCGTGCCGACCGGCTCGCCCCTGCCGCAGGAATTGCACGGCCATCATGGCTGCGTGATAGTCTGGTGCTATACCGGCCCGCTGGATAAGGCAGAGGAAGTCTTCGCGCCCATCCGCGCCCTGGGTACGCCGGTGCTGGATATGGCCGGCCCGCTGCCCTTCCCNGCGCTGCAAAGCATGTTCGACCAGATCTACTACCCGCCGGGNTTGCAGTGGTACTGGAAGGCAGACTTTGTCAGAGAGTTAAGCGATGAAGCNCTTGAACTGCACAAGCGGTATGGCTCCAANCTGCCCACNGAACTGTGCACCATGCACCTGTATCCCATCAATGGCGCGGTCCATCGCGTCGGCGGCAATGACACGGCCTTCAGCTACCGCGACATGACTTGGTCGTGCGTCATCGTCGGCGTCGATAAGGACCCGGACAACGCCGAGATGATCAGCCGTTGGGCCAAAGAGTACTGGAGCGCGCTGCATCCCCACACGGCCGGCGGCGGCTACGTCAACTTCATGATGGAAGAGGGGCAAGAACGTATCAAGGCCACTTACCGGGACAATTACCAGCGTCTGGCCGCCATAAAGCAGAAATACGATCCGCACAATCTCTTCCATGTAAATCAGAACATCCGGCCATCTGGATAGGCGACGGGCATGTGCTCGCTGACCGGACCGGCAAGCTCAGGAAGCTCAGCATGGGCTAAGGGCGGGCAGCGCTTCTCTGTCCGGTCTAGAACAGCCCGGCTTCGCGAGCCAGGACGATCGCCCGCGCGCGGCTATCGACATCGAGCTTGCTGTAGATGCGGGAGACATAGTTGCGCACTGTCTTGGGCGTGATCACCAACTGCGCGGCGATGTCGTCGTTACCGGCTCCCTGGGCNAGCAAACGAAGGACCTCCAGTTCGCGCGCCGTTAACTCGGGGAACACGGATGGCGAACTGACGACAGTGGACTCCGGTTCGCTCACTCCCAGAAAGGCATGGACTTCGGCCAGGAAGCGGGTCCAGGCTGGCTCCTCTTCCAGCAAGATGTGGTTCCGGCTGTCTAGAGGTACAAAACGAGCATTGGGGATGAGCAAAGCCAGCAATCGCCCCTCTTCAAACGGGATNGAGGCGTCGGAACGGGGGTGCAGCACGAGCGTGGGCGCCGACACCCGCGGGGCCAGGTCCGTCACGTTGATGTGGTAGAAGGCNCGCTCCATGACGGCCGTGTTTTCCGGNGAGGAGGAGAGGCGGGCCAGCTCGTTGAGCCAGTCATGTTGGGCCGGTGTCCCGTCGGGCATCAACATGGTGCTGAACAGTTGGCGAAAGGCCGGGTTTTCCTTGCCCCAGCCCACGCGAATGACGTTGATCATCGTCTCGGCCTGCAACATTTCCTCNTCCGTCAGATTGCGGTTGAANCGGCCGCGCGCGTAACCNCCGAANAGAATGAGGTGGCTCACNTTCTCCGGNTGCTTGACGGCGTAGGCCACGCANACCGANGCNCCNTGNGAGATCCCNAGCAGCGGAAACCGCTCCAGCCCCANCGCGTCGACGACGGCCTCCATGTCCCGCACCCAGGCGTCGATGGANTANTCGGTCACNTCCCGGTCNGACANGCCGCAGCCCCGCTCGTCATAGCGCACCAGCGTGTGGTGCCGGCCNAATTCGTGCAGCCAGTGATGCCAGACGGGGCCGTTCCAGTCGTGCTCCAGATGGGTCAGGTAGTTGGCCGCCTTGACCAGCGGCGGGCCGTGGCCAGAGGTGGCGTAGGCGATGCGCACGCCGTCGGCCGCGGTACAAAAACGTATCTCCTGTTCCATACCCCATGCACCTCCGGACAGGATGGCTCGCCGAACCCGCGTCAGGGATTGTCGGGCAGGTCGACGCGCAAAGCGTCGAGCTCCATCTTCTTCAGCCGGTAGAGCATCTCCTGCGTCA
>JAACJX010000131.1 GCA_014237545.1 Ardenticatenia bacterium
CAGTCATGGCCAGCGGCCGCTGGAGGCGGGCCTGGTCGCTATCGCCGACGAGGCGAGACTGAACGATCCCGACAGTCTGTTCCGATGCATAACGCCGGCCGCGCTGAGCCTCGAAGGCGGTGAGGAATTGGTTATCGAGCCATGCACGGCCGCCTATACGTTGGTGAACGAAGAGGGAACCTTCCACATTATCTACGCCGCCTCTATCTACGACGTGTGCCAGGATTTCTGCACGTCATTGGAAGGGTGCGACGTTCATACCATGCACGCGCCAAGCAATCCATTGCTAGACCCGCGCAGACGGCTATAATCAACTGGTTTGCCCCAATTCATGAGGCGCGCGAAACATCGAGGTCTTAATGACAAGACAAAGAGATATCTTTTGGTTAATCCTCATCATCCTGCTGGTCGCGGGAGCGGTATGGATTATCACCAATCCCCGTTTTCCTATTCGCTATGGCCTTGACCTGCAGGGTGGCTTGCAAGTCTTGATGGAGGCCGATATCCCCGAGGATCAGGAAGTCACGCAGGACCAGATGAACACGGCCCGCCAGATCGTGGACCGGCGCGTGAACGCTATCGGCGTCACTGAGCCGTTGGTCCAGGTCGAGGGCGGCCGCCGAATCCTGGTTGAACTGCCCGGTATTGAGGATCCCCAGGAAGCCCTATCGCTCATCCAGGAGACAGCGCTGCTGGAGTTTGTGGACACGGGCGACTTTTCCCTGCCCGAAGGAATGTGCATCCGCACGTCGCTGAACGAGGGGCCTTCACGGTGCGAGAGCGAGGCGGCTAACGGCGAATCCGGCGCTATGCTGGAAGAGCCGCCAACCTTTCCGACGATTCTGACTGGCGCGGGGCTGCGCGAGGCGGGGGTGACGGCCGATCAATTGGGGCAATATTTCGTCGATTTCACCCTGACCGATGAAGGCGGTGACATCTTCGCCGCGCATACTCGCGCCAATCAGGGCAAGTACCTGACGATTGTCCTGGACAAGCAGGTGGTGTCTAGCCCTACTATCAGCGCAGTCATCGAAGACCAGGGCACGATCACCGGTAATTTCACGCTTGATGAGGCCCAGCAATTGGCCACGCAGTTGCGCTTTGGTAGCCTCCCCGTGCCGTTGCGTATCGAGAGCACGCGACAGATCGGCGCCACGCTGGGCGAGCAATCCATCGACGCCAGCATCCGGGCCGGGACNATCGGCGTGGCGATGGTGTTGTTGTTCATGCTCATTTATTATCGCCTGCCGGGTGTGTTGGCCGACATGGCCCTCATTGTCTATGTGCTGCTCAGCTTTGCCGTCTTCATGGGATTGGGAGTCACCCTGACCCTGCCGGCCATCACCGGCTTCCTGTTGTCAACCGGCATGGCTGTTGACGCCAACGTGCTTGTTTTCGAGCGCATCAAGGAGGAGATGCGCAAGGGAGCGCACCTGGAAGACGCCATCGACACGGGCTTTTCGNGNGCCTGGAATTCAATTCGCGATTCCAACATNGCCACGCTGGTGATCAGCTTCATCCTGTGGACTTTTGGCCGCAACTTCGGCGCCAGCGCCGTCGAGGGGTTTGCCGTCACGCTGTCCATCGGCGTCTTCATCAGCATGTTCACGGCCGTGCTCGTGACGCGCACACTGGTGCGCGTGTTCCTGGGCCGGAACGCCAATCGCATCCAGGGCCAGAAGTGGCTCATGGGTATCTAAATTTCCGGCGAGGTACTGAAGCAATGTCATTTGTCTATCATATCGTTAAAAACCGTCGCCGATATTTCATCTTCTCCGGTATCCTGCTGGCCCTAGGTCTGATCGCCATGATCGCTTCGATGGCCATGACAGGCTCGCCGTTCCGCGTCGGAGTGGACTTTCGGAGCGGCACCCGGTTTGAGATTCAGTTCGACGAACCTGTGACCGAAAACCAGATCCGCGACGTCTTCGCCGAATATGGCCTGACCAGTCCNTCNATCATCGCTCTGCGCGGCGAAAACCTGGAAAACGCCTGGCAAGTCCGGGGTGAATTTGTCGCGCCCGAGACCGCGCAAGCGATCCTGGACAGCCTTGGCTCGATAGCGCCATTGCGTCAAGAGGCGTCACAAGTCACCAGTGTGAGCGCGGCCATAGGCAATGAGGTGACCCGCGCGGCGATCATTGCGGTCGCCTTCTCGGCCGTTGTCATCCTGTTTTATATTGTCATCGTGTTCCGACAGGTGCCGAACACCTTCCGCTACGGTACGACGGCCGTCATCGCGCTAGTTCATGACCTTTTTATTGTGCTAGGATTCGCGGCCATCACCGGCCTGTTGTTGGGTTGGGAAGTCGACGCGCTCTTCCTGACGGCGGTGCTGACGATCGCCGGCTTTTCGCTGCAGGACACGATCGTCCTGTTCGACCGCATGCGCGAGAATATCGCCCGGCGGCCGTTTGAGAAGATCGATCTGATCGCCAACCGTTCGATTGTTGAGACCATCCATCGCTCTTTCGTTACTCAGCTCAACGCAATGTTTGTCATGGTAGCCATCCTGCTGTTTGGCGGCGTGTCGATCCGGCCGTTCATTGCAACGCTGTTNGTTGGCCTGTTGCTGGGAACCTATAGCTCNATNTTCATCGCCGTCCCGNTGCTGGTGACNTGGGAAGAGCGAATCAGNGCCCGCGGCCGCGCCGCCTAGAGNTCNCCATGCAAGCCCTNGTGTNGCGCGACGGACGCCNGGCTTACCAAACCGATTGGCCCCAGCCGGTGCCCGGTCCAGAAGAGGCGCTCATTCGCGTTAGCCTGGCNGGCATTTGCTCCACCGACCTGGAACTGGTCAAGGGGTATGCCGGCGGCTTTANCGGCATCCTGGGCCATGAGTTCGNNGGCNTGGTTGAGCAAGTCGGCTCGANCGCCCACGCGGCGTGGGTCGGCCAAAGGGTGGTGGGGTCGATCAACCTGGGTTGCGGCCACTGCCCGGTCTGCCTGGCCNATGGCCCCGAGCATTGCCCCAACCGCACGACGTTGGGCATCCACAACCGCGACGGCGCGTTCGCCGACCTGGTCGCGTTGCCGGTCGCGAATCTGTTTCTGGTCCCCGCCGTTGTCTCCGATGAGGAAGCGGTTTTCACCGAGCCACTAGCCGCGGCCGTACGCGTGCGCGAGCAGGTTCACGTGCGCCCGACACGCTCAACGGCCGTGGTCGGCCCGGGGCGGTTGGGTCTCCTGGTGGCCCAGGTGCTCGCTTTGGCTGGGGGTGACGTCATCGTCCTCGGTCGCCGCCCCGACTCCCTGGAATTGCCGAAGCAGTTAGGGCTTGCNGTAGGCCTGGTGGATGATTTTCCGGACAATCAGTTCGATCTGGTGATCGAGGCGACGGGAAATGATGCCGGGTTTGCCCACTCCCTGCGCCTGGCGCGGCCCCAAGGGACGCTCGTGCTCAAGAGCACTTTCCACGGCAACGCCANCATCAACCTGACTAAGCTCGTGGTCGGCGAGATAAACGTCGTTGGCTCTCGTTGCGGCCCGTTTGGCCCGGCGCTGCGCCTGCTGGAGACAAGCGCGCGAGCGGCCGGCAGCCTGACGGCCGGCGCCGGTATTCAGGTGTGGCCGCTTGTGGAAGCGGAGTATGCCTTGCGGGATGGCCTGGCCGCGTTTGAACACGCGGCGCGGCCGGGCGTGCGCAAGATCTTGCTGCGGCCGGGCTAAACGCGCAGTTCGGCGTAGAGCGCGTCGCGCAGAATTCCGACCATCTCCACCACCTGTGACTCGTTGATGATCAGCGGCGGTCCGAGCATGACCACGTCGCCGTTCTGACCATCGGCGCATCCCGTCGAGTAGTAGATCACCAGCCCCATATCGAACGCGCGATTCCAGAGTCGTCGCGCCAGCCCGTCCTTAAGATCAAAGGGTTGCTTGGTAGCCCGATCCTGCACCAACTCGATACCCCAGAACAGGCCGCGGCCGCGAATATCCCCCACGTTAGGATGATCGCCGATCTGCTCGCGCAGGGACTCGCCCAGCCTTTGGCCCATGATTGCCGAATTTTCGATGAGATTTTCGCGNTTGAGNATNTGTAAGGTCGCCAGTCCCGCGGCCGCGCCGACGGCATGGTGGCTAAAGGTGCCGCCGTGGTTGAAATCGCCCAGCTTCTGTCGGATCAGCTCNACATCTTCNCCCTTGGCNGCGATGACNCCCAGCGGGAAATAGCCGCTGGCCGTGCCCTTCGATGTGACAAGGATGTCNGGCACAATGTCCTGGCGGTCCAGCGCCCACCANGTGCCGGTACGTCCCATGCCGACCAGCACCTCATCGGCGATGAGCAGCACGCCGTACTGGTCGCAGATCTGGCGGATGCGCGGCCAGTAATCATCGGGCGCGCTGGCCGCGCCGAGCGACGCGCCGCTGAGGGGCTCGGCGATGAACCCGGCGATATTTTCCGCGCCGTAGGCCACAATCGCCTCCTCCAGCCTGTCTGCCAGATCGATGCCCGACGCGGGGTGGCGGTAGGTGTAGGGCGTTGGAATGTGCGGCACGTCGTGGAACATGTCCAGATAAGGGGCGCGCAGGGATGCCCGGCCGCTGACGGCCAGCGCCCCGAGCGTCATNCCGTGGTAGCTCTGCCAGCGGCTGAGCACGATGTGGCGCTTTTCTTCGCCGCGGGCGATCTGGATCTGGCGAGCGAGTTTGATCGCGCCTTCGACCACCTCCGAGCCGCTGCTCAGCAGGTAGAAGCGCGGGTCGGGCAGGCGGACGACCGTGGCGAGCTCTTCGGCATATTGCTCCAGAGGTTCGCTGGTGAACATGATGGCATGGACATAGGCCGCCGCCTGGGCCTGCTTGGTCATCGCCTCGACGATCTCCGCACGGCCGTGACCAACGTTGACAACCAGCGGCCCGCCGCTGCCGTCGATGTAACGTTTGCCGCTATCGTCATACAGATAAATGCCTTCGCCATAGGCGATCATCGGCCGCTTGTGGTTCATCGTCCGATAAAATACATGACCGTGGGGATGGGAATAATACATGGCACACACTCCGGCCCGACGCCAATCGGACCCAGATGATTCAATTGTTTAGTTGTCCAAGCATTTCCGCCGTGTTGTCCACGATGTAGCGTTGTTGCTCGTCAGGTGTGATGCCGGCGGGGTTATCTCCGCGCTGTAGCCCCGTGCCGTAGCGGCCAAATTGGGTGTGGTTTGCGCCGGGAATCAGCACGATAGCGCTGCCTGCGGGCAGCCGCGTGGTTCCGTCGAGCACGTCGTCGACCGAAGCCACTCCATCCGCGTCGCCATAAAGCGAAACTGCTTCGATCGGCGCGCCGCTGAGGTCTGTATTTCCCGCCGGATAGGCCGCCCATAGGGCCAGGCCGTCGATGGCTCCCGGGTTGCGGTTGATGTATTCGGCAGCCATCGCGCCGCCCAACGAGTGGCCGCCGATGGCCCATGAGGATATCTCGGGGAAGGCAGTGATGATGTCATCGGCCCCTTCCACGCCGAGCACGGCCAGGTTGAGGGGCATCGGGTCGATCACCACCAGAAAGCCCCGGCTCGCGAGTTCCCGCGCCACCGGCGCGTAAGCCACTGGATCTACAAAACCGCCGGGGTAGATGATGAAGCCGGTTGCCGGTGCCTCATTTGTGGGGCGAAAGATTAGCCAATCTTCTCCCTCGAGCTGGCTCACCTGGACAGTTTCATCGGATTCCATCGCGACCACCGCTTCTGGTTGGGCTGCATTCTGGCTGTTGAGGTAAAAAACGGCGCCGGCGCCGAGCACNAGCCCCGCGAGGAGGACGATAGCGANAATGATGAGGGTGGTGCGAATNGCGCNCATGGTGTCACCTTACCGGTAGAGCCCTTGGGGATCCAGCTGCTCGCGCACGACAGACAATTCCTCGGCCGTGGGCGGCGTCATCTGGCGCAGTTCATCGGCCACGCGAATCGGCCAGCCGACCACCGCCTGGACGCTNTCGACCGTCTCCCCCTGAGCCAGTTCGACCAGCATCATCTCCCGCTCCGGATTATCGAAGGTGAAGAGCGCCTTATCGGTGATGACCTTGTCCGGGCCGTAGCCGGGCATGCCTAGCTTCTGGCGAGCGTCGCCGCCGTCCAGATGCCCCGGGCTGGTCAGGAAGTCGATCTTGGGCACGAAAGCCCGCTTGGACAGGCGCATGATCATGAAGATGCGTTTGGCGTTGATGGCGATCTCGCACGCGCCGCCTGAGCCCGGCAGGCGCGTTTTGGGATTTTCGTAATNGCCGATGACGGTCGTGTTGAGATTTCCAAAGCGGTCGATCTGCGCGCCNCCNAGCAGGGCNACNTCNATCAGCCCGCCTTGCAGGTAGAGCATGAAGAGNTCNGCCATACTGACGACCGACGTGGCNCCGCTGACCAGTGTCGGATCGCCGATCGACAGCGGCAGGCGGGCCGGCTGCGCGCCGAAGACGCCGCTCTCGTAGACGAGNTCCATCTCCGGGGAGNGGGTGCGGCGGGCNAGGTTGCAGGCGATGTTGGGCANGCCGACGCCGACGAAGACGGTCCGGTTGCCCTGGAGCGCGCGCGAGGCGGCGACAATCATCAGTTCGGACGGGGATATTTTTATGGTATCGTCCATGGTAGTTTCCTTTAGCCGGCCGGGGCCAATTGGGAAGGCAGCACTTGCTCGGTCAATAATCGGCGGAATGTTTGCGCGGGATCGGCCGAGTCCTTGATCAGATCATAGCCGACGGAATATGTGAAGATATAGGACCTGTAGAGCGGATGGCTGAGGAAGCTGAAGCTTTTGGCCGCCCGCTCCGGCGTTACCAGCCCATATGTCCGGATGTAGTCGATCGTTTGCTGGCGATCTAACTTACCCGTGTGAAAGAGGATGGCCGCATTGCCGGTGACGTAACGCAAATCGCCGCTGGCCTTGGCCACGCGTCGCAGTTGGCTCGCCAGCTCCGGCGTGGCGGCGATTTGGGCCGCGGGCAGTAGCACTTCGGCGTTCCACTCGTGGTGATCGTCGTCGGGAAAGATCATTTCCAGCGCCGTGGTGGCGATGCCCTCAGCGATCACCGCCGCCGGAGAGTGCAGGAGCATGGCCGCCTGCTCGGCGTACCCTTTGTCGCGATACANTGCCTTTTCCTTGAGCATGTGCTCGGTGTGATGGCCGGGATACCCTTCGTGAGCAAACGTGCCGATGAGCGCCGTCGCCTGCAGGGGGATATCAGTGTTGAATTCGATGAGCGACCGCCCATTTCCCAGATACCAGTTGTAGGCTCCCCATGGCTGGTCCTTTACCAGGCTGATCTCCACCGTCTCATCATCGGGCAGGCGGACGATGTCGAGCGTGCGACGGCGCGTTTCGACGCGGGCCAGGTCCAGAAGCGGGAGCGCTTTTTCAGTTTTGATCTCAAACCGCTTGCGCCACGCCTCCAGTCGCCCGCCCAGAC
>JAACJX010000569.1 GCA_014237545.1 Ardenticatenia bacterium
CGGCAATTGGCCTATCTGCGCTGGAGCACGCGCCACAACGCCCGGGTTGCCCGCCGCATCGTCGCCGACTCCGCTGCCACCCGTGACGATCTGATCAAGTTCTACGACATCGATCCGGTCAAGATCGACGTCATTTACCCTGGCGCGGACCCTGGCGTGGGCCGTGGCGATAATATCGGTCAAATCGACGCGGCCCTGGCTAAATATGGCCTCCGGCGGCCCTATTTCCTCTACCTCGGCACCCTCCAGCCGCGCAAAAATCTGGTTCGGTTGGTCGAGGCCTTTGCTGCCAGCCGATTGCACCAGGAAGGGTATACGCTGGTGCTGGCCGGCAAACAGGGCTGGCTGGCCGACCCCCTCCAGGCGGCTGTCGGCGATCTGCCGTCATCGGTCCGGCCCCACATTCATCTGCCCGGCTACATCGGCGAGACGGAAAAAAATCTGCTCCTCTCCGGCGCGACCGCGCTCGTCTTTCCGTCGCTCTATGAAGGGTTTGGCTTCCCGGTGCTGGANGCCCAGGCCTGCGGNACGCCGGTGATTTGCGCCAATACGAGTTCGCTGCCGGAGGTCGCGGGCGACGGGGCGCTGCTGATCGATCCGCTGGACGTCCAGGCGATCGCGGGGGCAATGCGGCAAATTACGGGTGACGCGGNGCTGCGTGCCAGGCTGGTCGAATTCGGATACGCTAACCTGGGGCGCTTTACCTGGTCNAAGTCGGCCGGGCGCGTCTTGTCCGTNCTGGAGGCGGCCGCCCGATAGGAGAGCCTCGACATGCAAAACGAACTCACGCAACCCGGCCCGCTGCTCGACGCGAGTGGGGCGCTGGCCCAGATCGGTTGGTCGCGCCGGCCGCTGCTGGATTGTAACCTGGANCAGGCGCGGTTTTACCCATTCGGTTTGCTGCAGCGCTTCCGCAAAAAGCGCTGGGATTATTACGCCGTCTTCACCCCGCGCCGCTTCTTCTCGGCGACGATTGCCGATCTCGGCTACGCGGCCAACATCTTCGTCTATTCCCTCGACTTCGTCACTGGCGCGTTGCACGAGGAGGGGCTGGTGGTGCCGCTCAGCCGCGGCGTGGCCCTGGAGCGCAACAGTCTCGAGGGAGAAGCCTCGTATGCCGGCGACAAAGCATCATTGCGCTTCACGGCCGCGAGTGGCGAGCGTCATATCCGCGTCGATTGGCCCCAGTTCCACGACGGCCGCGGCATCCACGCCGACATTCGCCTGACCGTCCCACCGGGTCACGAGTCGATGACCATTGTCATCCCCATCGGCCGGCGGCGCTTCTATTACAACACCAAGATCAACTGCCTGCCGGCCACGGGGGTGATCCGCTATGGGGATGACGTGGAAGAACTCGCGCCGGAGAGCAGCCTGGGCCAACTGGATTGGGGGCGCGGGGTGTGGAAATACAGCAGCTTCTGGAACTGGGCCAGCGCGTCGGGCTACTTGCCGGACGGCCGNGCNGTNGGGNTGAACCTCGGCCGGGGCTTTGGCGACCTGAGCNGGGCGACGGAAAATGCCGTCATCCTCGACGGTCGCGTCCACAAGCTGGGNNATGTGGCCTTTGATTACGCCAGCGGNGACNNNATGNGGCCGTGGCGCTTCACTGACGACGCGGGCCGGCTTGACCTGACCTTTACGCCATTCAAGGAACGCACGGCGCGGACGAACCTCGGCNTNATCTTCAGCGANGTGCACCAGATGTTTGGGCGCTACNACGGNCGGGCGGTGTTGGANGACGGTTCTGCGTTGGAAATTCGCGACCTGGTNGGCTTTGCCGAAGAGCACCGGGCGCGGTGGTAGGCCGCACCAAGCCTTATAAATATTCTCGAACNCGCTTGGCGACCTCANTCATCCGCTCTTCGCTGANCCGNTCCTCTTCCGGAACNCCCAGGTAACCGAATATGCCCGTGCTCCGCCGCTCGGCCGGCTGGTCAGCCATGCGCGGGACGATGTGGAAGTGAACGTGGCCNTGCCCCTCGGCCTCGGCGAACTGCATCACGTACGTCTTGACGCAGCCAGTGATNTCGCGCAGCGCNACCGACGCCCGCCNCANNAGCACGCCNAGTTCGGNCGCTTCCTCGTCGGTCAATTCGTCGATGGCCTCGATGTGCCGCCGCGCCACGAGCACCAGCCAGCCTGGCAATGACGTGTTGAAGGCGTGGACGAGGTCCCAATAATCTGAACGATGAATACTATCCCACAGTGGCGCTTCGCCGCGGTCGCGCCTGGCTTTAAGTTCGCAGGTAAGGCAAGTCGATGTGTTTGTCATTGGTTCAATACCGCCTCGATCTTTTGGCGCGCCCCGTCGGCGAGCATCGGATTGGTATCTTTGTAATACGGCAAGGCAATGAGCGCCGTGGACAGCGCCCAGCCCTTGCCCCGCGCCCAGGCGGCATCACCTACGGCGAGTGAGGCGCGAAACGCCTCGCGGGCCGCGCCGGAGAAGACGCTCCAGGCCGGGATGAGGTCGCAGGCCGGGTCGCCCAGGCACAGGCAGCAGAAGTCGATGACAGCGCTGAGGCGGCCGTCGCGCATAATCAGGTTGCTTGGCTCCAGATCGCCATGAATCCAGACCGGCGGGCCGTCGTGGGCCGGGGCGCGCAAGGCGGCTTCCCAGGCCGTAGTGACGGCAGCCGTGTCGACCAGCCCCCGCGATTCGGCGATGGCCCGGCGGGTTTCGGCGTCGCGCGCGGACAATGGGGCGCCGCGGCCGCCGGATATCGCGTCAGCCAGCGGGCCGCCGGTCGGGTCAGCGGCCTGCAGGGCGCGGATGAACTCCGCCAGGACGACGGCCGTTGCGACGGTATCGGCGTGGGGCGAACCGACNGCATTNTCTNCGNCCAGCCAGCGGTAGATCGNCCAGGACCAGGGATAACCCTCGCCCGGTTCGCCCATTGCCAGTTGCTCGGGCACGGTCAGCGGCAGGTGTGGGGCCAGCCGCGGCAGCCAGCGCTGCTCCAATTCCGCCTGCGCGGTAGCCCAGTGGATGCGCGGCAGGCGGACGACCATGTCATCGCCCAGCCGGAAGAGGGCGTGGTCGGTGCCGCTGCTGGGGACGGAGGCAAGAGTGAGATGGGACCAATGGGAAAATTGAGAGGTTAATAGACGAAGCACGAGAGCGGCATCGATGTCGCTCTCGTCGGCGTGCATTTTGACACCGGTCATAGAGATAAAAAAGACCTCTGAGGTTTGCCGCAAACCTCAGAGGTCTTTACCTTTAGTTACGCATACTCCTCAATCGGAATACANACNCAGAACAAATTCCGNTCNCCNTANACNTTGTCGATGCGGCTGACGAACGGCCAGACCTTGGCCCGGCGCACCCACTCGGCTGGGTAGGCGGCCTGCTCGCGACTGTAGGGGCGGTGCCACTCGTCGGCCAGGACGACCTCGGCCGTGTGCGGCGCGTGCTTCAGCGGGTTGTTGTCGTGGTCCATGCGCCCGTCCTCGATCTCGCGAATCTCCTCGCGGATCTTGATCATGGCGTCGATGAACCGGTCGAGCTCTTCCTTCGACTCGCTCTCCGTCGGCTCGATCATCAGCGTGCCCGGTACCGGGAACGACAGCGTCGGCGCGTGGAAGCCGAAATCCATCAATCGCTTGGTGATGTCCTCGGCCGTGACGCCGGCCGTGTCCTTCAGGTGGCGCGGGTCGACGATGCATTCGTGGGCGATGCGGCCGTTCAGGCCGCGATAGAGCACCGGGTAGTGTGGCTCCAGCTTCTCGGCGATGTAATTGGCGTTGAGAATGGCGATCTCCGTGGCCACGCGCAGCCCCCACTCGCCCATCATGTTGATGTAGGCGTAGGGGATGGGCAGGATCGACGCGCTGCCCCAGGGCGCGGCCGAGACCGTGCCCAACGACTCCACGCCGCCCACGCCGGGGACCACCGGGTGGCCCGGCAGGTAGGGGGTCAGGTGCTCGGCCACGCAGATCGGGCCCATGCCCGGNCCGCCGCCGCCGTGGGGGATGCTGAATGTCTTGTGCAGATTCAGGTGGATGACGTCCGGCCCGAAATCGCCGGGGCGGCAGATGGCGACGAGCGCGTTCATGTTCGCGCCGTCCATGTANACCTGCCCGCCGTTGTCGTGGATGATCTGGCAAATCTCGCCGATGGCCTCTTCGTAGACGCCGTGCGTTGACGGGTAGGTGACCATCAGCGCGGCCAGTGTTTCGCTATGCTGCTCAGCTTTGGCCCGCAGGTCATCGACGTTGATGTTGCCGTTGTCGTCGGTGGCGACCACGACCACTTCCATGCCGNCCATCGCCGCGCTGGCCGGGTTGGTGCCGTGGGCGCTAGCGGGGATCAGGCAGACGTGGCGGTTGCTCTGGCCACGGGCTCTCTGATAGGCCCGGATGGTCATCATGCCGGTATACTCACCCTGCGCGCCAGAGTTGGGCTGCAGCGAACAGCCGGCGAAGCCAGTGATTTCGGTCAGCCACGATTCCAGGTTGTGGAACAGCTCCTGGTAGCCCTGGGCCTGGTCCAGCGGGGCGAACGGATGCAGCGCGGCGAAACCGGGCAAGGTGATGGAGAGCATCTCGGCCGCGGCGTTGAGCTTCATCGTGCACGAGCCGAGCGGGATCATCGAGTGGACCAGAGAGATGTCGCGGTTCTCCAGGCGCTTGATGTAGCGCATCATCTCNGTCTCCGANAGGTAGCTGTTGAAGACGGGATGGGTCATGAAATCGCTCTGGCGCTGGAACGGCTCGGNGAAATCGAGCGTCGCCGCGTCAGCCAGATCGGTGATGTCGATCTCNTCCTCTTGCGCCCCAAATACGGCGAAAAGTGTCTCCAGATCGCCAATGGTCACCGTCTCATCGAGCGCCAGACCAACCGAGCCATCTTCGTTGTAGCGTAGGTTGATCTCGTGCGCCAGCGCTGCGCCGCGCAGTTCGATGTCCTGNCGGCGGCCNCCGCGGATNGTCAGCGTGTCGAAGACNGGNTGCNNGTTGACCTCGTAGCCGAGCTTCTTNAGCCCGGCGGCCATCACCTCGGCCAGTAGGTGGACGCGCGTGGCGATGCGCCGCAGGCCGACGGGGCCGTGATAGACGGCGTACATCGAGGCCATCACGGCCAGCAGCACCTGCGCCGTGCAGATGTTGCTGGTCGCCTTCTCGCGACGGATGTGCTGTTCGCGGGTGGTCAGTGTCAGACGGTAACCCTTCTTGCCGGTGGCGTCGATGGACACGCCGACGAGACGGCCGGGCATGATGCGCTTGTACTCGTCCTTGGTGGCGAAGAAAGCCGCGTGCGGGCCGCCATAGCCCATCGGCACGCCAAAGCGCTGGCTGTTGCCCAGGGCCACGTCCGCGCCCCACTCGCCGGGCGGCGTCAGTAGCACCAGCGACAGCAAGTCGGTGGCGGCCACGACGAGCGCCCCGTTGGCGTGGGGCGGCTCGGCGAAGGCGCGATAGTCGTAGATGTCGCCGTTGGTGGCCGGGTATTGCACCAATACGCCGAAGGTCGGCTCGGCAAAATCGTACTCGTTGTGGTCACCGACGACGACCTTGTAGCCGAAGGGTTCGGCGCGAGTGCGCACGACGGCGATGGTCTGCGGATGGACCTGGTCGGAGACGAAGAAGACGTTGGCCGTTGAGTTGCGCGGCAGGGCGCGGTGGCAGAGGGTCATGGCCTCGGCCGCGGCCGTGGCTTCGTCCAGCAGCGAGGCGTTGGCGATCTCCAGCCCGGTCAGGTCGGTGACCATCGTCTGGAAGTTGATCAGNGCCTCGAGGCGTCCTTGGGAGATNTCGGGTTGGTAGGGCGTNTAGGCGGTATACCAGCCGGGATTCTCCAGCACGTTGCGCTGGACGACCGGCGGCGTGATNGTGCCGTAGTAGCCAATGCCNATGAAAGAGCGATAGACCTTGTTCATGCCGGCGATGCGNCGCAGTTCGTCGAGGACAGCTTGCTCGCTGCGCGGCGGGTCAAGGGCCAGNTATTCCTCCATGCGAATGGAGGCCGGGATGGCCTGGTCGACGAGNTCGTCGAGCGAATTCAGGCCGAGTTCGCGNAGCATCGNGGTGACGTCGTGGCTGCGCGGGCCGATGTGGCGCTTGACGAAGCGGTCGGCGGGCAGCAGCAGATCGCGGTTGTCGAATTGGGGCGCTCCGTTGCCCCGTTCTTCGTCATGGGCTTCGATAATATCCTGCCAGTTGGCGCGGGGGGAAGGTGATGTCATGGGGTAATCCTCNGGTGAATTACGAATTTGGAATGAAGAAAGCTCGTAATTCGTCGTTCTTCTAGTGCTCGCGAGTCGCGTTGTAGCTCTCGTAGGCGCTGGCGTCCATCAGGGCCTCGACCTGTGCNGCATCGCTCATGCGAATGCGGACGAGCCACGTGCCGAACGGATCGCTGTTGAGTAATTCCGGCGAATCGACCGGGGCTTCATTGACGGCCACCACTTCGCCGCTGANCGGCATGAGGATGTCGGACGCGGCCTTGACCGACTCGACAACACCAAACGGCTTGCCGGCCTCGAAGGTGTCGCCTTCGCTGGGCAACTCGACGTAGACGATGTCGGACAGTGCGTCCTGGGCGTAGTCGCTGATGCCGATGACGGCTTCGTCGCCTTCGACGCGGACCCACTCATCGGTCTTCGCATAGCGCAAATCGGGCATAATCTTGGTGCTCATGGTNATTCTCCTGATATTTTTGAGTATCTATGTGTCGGCTGGTTCGGTTGAAAACAAACGAGGACGCCGGGCGAGAAAACCTGCAAGGGGTATTCTCGCCGGCGTCCTCTGTCATCAACCTGAGAGATTCACGGAGCCATGCGCGCAATGCCCATGTCCGCTTGCCCCTTCGGTGGCGGGCATGCCNTGGCGCGCCCGCGCTTTCCAGAAGAAACCCGGCCGCTCGGTCCTTTGTGCCTGAGAGATTCAAAGACGATCGTGCTCGCCCCCTTGCCCCTTCGGCGACCCCGCGCGGGGTGCTCTCCCGGGCGGCCGTTGCATNCTATTCCGTTGGCAACAACTAATAAGTATATTGTAGTCGGTGGGGGGGATGCGTCAAGCGATGAGAGGGATAAAATAAGGATCTATGATCAATAGCCCAACTATTACTTCCGGCGAGGTCCTCCGCCCCACCCAGGTCGAGATCGACCTCGATTGCCTGACGGCCAACTACCGCGCCATCCAGGCCCATGCCGCCCCGGCGGCCGTGATGCCCATCCTTAAGGCCAATGCCTATGGCCATGGCCTGGTCGAAGTGGCGCGGCACATGGAGCGCCTGGGCGCGCCTTATCTGGGCGTGGCCTTCTTGGAAGAGGGAATTCTGCTGCGGGAGGCCGGCGTAACCACACCCATCCTCGTGATGGGCGGCATCATCGGCAACCAGGTGCCGCTCTTCCTGGAGCACGATTTAACGCTCACTGCCTCATCGGTCGAGAAGTTAGGGCAGATCGAGGATGCGGCCCGCCAGATGGGCGTGCGCGCCAAGGTGCATCTGAAGATCGACACCGGCATGGAGCGCATCGGCGTCCACTACTACAGCGCCGCCGACCTGCTGGAGGCATCACTGGCCGGCGAGCATTTTGAGGTCGAGGGAATTTTTTCCCACTTCGCCAACGCCGACACGGCCGACCAGTCGTACTCACGCCTGCAACTCGACCGGTTNAACGGCGTGCTCGATTTCTATGAGCAGCGCGGATTGCCGCGCCCGCCGCTGCGCCACATGGCCAACTCGGCGGCCATCGCCGGATTCCGGCCCAGTCACCTGGANATGGTNCGGGCGGGTATCNTGCTCTANGGCGTCTANCCGTCGAGCCGACGTGCCGCGNACGNTCGAGGTNCGNCCNGCGCTNAGNTGGAANTCGCGCGTNGTCTNNTTCAAGGTCGTTCAAGCCNGGCCACCCGGTCAGCTANGGCTCCACCTGGCAGAGCGACCATCCCGTGCGGGTCGTCACTGTGCCGGTCGGCTACGGCGACGGTTATTTCCGCAGTATGAGCGGCCGGGCCGAGGTGATCATCCGCGGCCGGCGCTACCCGGTCGTGGGTCGCGTGTGCATGGACCAGGTGATGGTCAACATAGAATGGGAAACGGCGTACAACGGTGATGAGGTTATCCTGATCGGCCAGGCGGAGAGCGGCGCGGCGATCACCGTCGAGGAATTGGCCGATTGGGCCGGCACAATCCCCTGGGAGATCCTGACTAACGTCAACACCCGCGTTCCACGAGTCTATCGTGGGAACGACGAGTGACGAATGTCCAGTTCAGAACTGGCCCACTGGCTTCTGTCCACTATACCCACTTGACACCCCCCATTGATTATGGGTAAATTCATCTAATCTCACCGCGTCTGGAAGAGGAACTAACCTTTTATTCTGATGGGAGCCAAGTAATTAGAATGGATGCTATATTGACACTTCAGGACGGATTGCACTTTACGGCCGTAGCCGATAGTAGATACGTTGTCCATCTTGATACCAAAGCGCCGGAGGGCGAGATCAGCCGCGGCGCCAGCCCGATGGAGCTCTTGATGATTAGCCTGGCCGGCTGCACGGCAATGGATGTCGTCTCGATTTTGCGCAAGAAGCGCCAGAACGTTACCGCCTTTGAGATTCGCATTCATGGCGACCGCGCCACCGATCATCCCAAGGTCTTTACCGACTTCGAATTGGAATACATCGTTCGTGGCGTGGATATCGATCCGGCGGCCGTCGAGCGATCGATCCAGCTCTCGACCGAGTCCTACTGCTCGGCCCACGCCATGCTGGAGAAAGCGGCCCATATCCGCACCCGGTACACGATCATCCAGGAATAAGAACTCATTAGGTGGGCGGCGCCCACGCCATGACCGGCCCAGGTGACTCGTTGCCTGTGGCCGCCGCCTTAGGTTTTGCCGGAGAGAATCATGGACCTGATTCAGTTTCTGCAAGAGGAGGGCGATCAGATTGTCGCCGAGGCCAGCGAAGCCCTGACTCGCTCGAATCTGACCCATTATAAGGAGGCCGGGCCGGCCGTCAGCCGCGACAGGCTGACCGAGCTGTATCGGCTGACGGTCGCGGGCATTCGCGACCGCAATCTGGTGCCGGTGATGGAGCACATGGCCCGGGTCGCGGACGAGCGNTATCATGCCGGCTATGCCATCCGGGAAGTCCAGACCGCCATCAACGTCCTCGAGGAAGCGATCTGGAATCACATCGTGCGCTCCACGCCGCCCGACCAGTTGGCCGAGGGGCTCGGTCTGGTCAGTACCGTCCTGGGGGCGGCCAAGGATTCCCTGGCGCGAACCTACGTTTCGCTCGCCAGCGAGAGCCGCGCGCCGTCTCTCAATCTCTCCGCATTATTCCAGGGAAAAACGAGCGGCTAAGTGATTCGCACCCTGCGCCACACCCTGCACCCCGAACGCTATCACGGACGGNTGAAGGCGCAGCGCCCGCCCTTTTTCGAGGGCTGGTACTTCAAAGTCGTCGACCCCACCGAACGACACCGATTCGCGATCATTCCCGGGATCTTTTGGGGGGAGCGCTCGCACGCGTTTGTGCAAGTGCTGGACGGCGAGCGCGGCCGGGTCCACTATCACGAATATCCGGTCAGTGATTTCTGGGCGGCCGACGATCGCTTCGAAGTGCGCGTCGGTGAATGCCGCTTTCGATTGGACGAAATCACGCTTGCCATCGACCGGCCCGAGCAGCGCCTGGCCGGCCGGTTNCGCTTCCAGGGGCAAAACCCCTGGCCGGTTACCCTGACCTCGCCGGGCATCATGGGCTGGTACGCCTGGGTGCCCTTCATGGAGTGCTATCACGGAGTCCTCAGCCTCGATCACGCGGTAGAGGGGGCCATTGACCTCGATGGGATGGCNATTGATTTCACCGGCGGCCGAGGATATATCGAGAAGGATTGGGGCCGTTCGTTCCCCGAGGCCTGGATCTGGTTCCAGTCGAACCACTTCGACGTGCCCGGCGTCAGCCTGACCGGCTCCATCGCCATTATCCCCTGGGTGCGTACCAGTTTTCCCGGTTTTATCATCGGGCTTCTGCATGAGGACCAGCTTTATCGTTTCGCCACCTACACCGGCGCGAAGGTCGAGCATCTCGCGGTGACGGAACAGACTATCCACTGGGTGGTGGGCGACAGAGAGCGCCGCCTGGAGATGTTTGTGACCCAGGGGCCGGGCAGCCAGTTTGGGCTGCTGAAAGGGCCGGACACGCACGAGATGGGCAAGCGCGTGGCCGAAACCATCTCCGCCACCGTGGCGACAAAACTGACGGATCGAAAGAGCGGCCGCGCTATCTTCGAAGGCACGGGGCGGCACGCCGGGCTGGAAGTCCACGAAGTCGAGAGCCGGTTGTTGAAGATGGTCGAGTCGGCGCGGTAACGTCCCTTACCCCAGCGGCAGCGCCACCANAATANCCAGCAACACNNCCANCCCGGCCAGCGCCACATAGCCGGCCGCCGTTCGCAAGCCGGTCGTGCGTGAAAGGTAGAGCAGNCGCGCCGGCANNAAGAGCANCGCCANNNCGATGAANGTGATGGCCGNCCACAACCANCCCCCNCCGAACTCCTGAGCCAGAACGCGACCATGCGCGGCGAGCACGNGCAGCATGACTGCCGCCGTCGCCAGGCCNAAGACGGCCGCGGCCCAATAACCGCNNCTGCCTTCCTCAATCCGCGGTTCTACCCCGAAGGCGAAGACCAGCACGTAGGCCAGAGAAAACGCCAGCCAGGCGCCCGGCCCATAGACGAAGTAGGATGACGCGCCNCCCTCGCCCATCTGGGTCGTATCGACCTGGAAAGCGGACGCGAAAAAGCCCAGTTGCCAGGCCAGAGCGAGACTGAAGAAGAACGCGAAGATGAGGGCTAATATCGAGCGGCGGCCNCGCGTCAGCCATTCCTCCNTCCCGGNCGCCGTCGCTCGCATGCGCCGTATCAGGAACACGCCGGTGATGAACAGGAGGAACGCGCCGCTCACGAGCAGAGCGTTCCACCCNCTCGGCTCTCGCATGCGCGATACTAACTGGGGTAGGAACAGTAACGCGCTGATNAAGGTGGCGGCATCGGCTCCCACCGCCAAAAGCCCGAAAGCAAGGGGATTGGATTGTTTCATAAAGGCGCGATTATACCAGACAGGCGGCGCTTAGAAATGGAACGACGCGCTGCCATCCCAACGAGGAACCGGTTGCTTAGTCGGTTCTGAACGATGCCATGGTTGACAGCCCTATGACACACCCTATAATTTAATCTTAGGTTCTGTATGGCGAAGCGTTCTGTAGTATCGTTTCCCACGAGACTGACTTTTTAAGATCGGTAGCTGGCCGCGTCCAGAGCGGTCATAGGGGCACAATAAGGAAGGGAAGGCCGTGCTGTGTCCGTCATGTAATGGTTATAGCTATGAGTGAGGATCAAGGGAACGACGTTCGTGCCGGGCAGCCAGTCGACGATGGCTATTGGGCATCTTTGTTTAATACGGAAGATGCATTCTCACGAGAGGCAGAGCAGGAGCCGCCGGATATTTCGTTGCCCTTTGATTTTGTTGAGGCTCCACCCCCGACGGTCTCCGAAAACGGCGATCAGTTTCCCGAATCGAACAAACCCGCCGTTGATCCCCGCCCGGCGGCCGAAACCAACCCCTGGGAGTTGGCCCAGCGGTGCATGGACGAGGACCAGGTATTGGAATTGCGAGTCGTCGGTCACAATAAGGGTGGGCTGCTCGTGATATGGAATGACAGCCAGGGCTTTGTTCCCGCTTCGCAGCTGATCGATTTCCCCCATTTCCACATCCCACGCGAACGCCACCAGACGCTGGCCGAATGGAACGACCGCGTCCTGCGCGTCAAGGTCATCGAGGTGAATCCGCTCAGCAGCCGCCTGATCTTTTCCGAGAGGGCGACGCTGGTTGCCGCCGACGAGCGCGAAGACCTGCTCAAGGGCGTGCGTCAGGGCGACCGGCTCAATGGCACCATCACCAATCTCACTGACTTTGGCGCGTTTGTCGATCTCGGAGGGGTTGAGGGGCTGGTACACATCTCCGAGATTTCCTGGAGCCGGGTCGTCCATCCCAGCGTCTTGCTCCACCAGGGGCAACAGGTGGACGTGGCGGTGCTGAGCGTCGATCAAAAGGCAGGGCGCGTGGCGCTCAGCATCAAGCGACTCCGTCCCGACCCCTGGGCCACGGCCGAGGCGCGGTACCGCCCCGGTCAGCGTGTGCCGGGCGTTATCTCCAACATCACCACCTATGGCGCCTTCGTCGTGCTGGAGGAAGAGCTGGAGGGACTCGTCCACATCTCCGAGTTGGCCGAGGGCATTTTCATGCATCCGCGTGACGTCGTCAGCACCGGCGACCGCGTGGTGGCCCGCGTCCTGAGCGTGGATGCCCGCAACAAGCGAATCGCGCTTTCCCTGCGCGGGGTGGATAGCGCCCCGCCGAGCAGTCGCTAAGGCATAATGGCGCGTTCGCAGCCCTCGGCCGGCAAGCCACCTAAAAAAGGCGAGGAATCTCCCCCAGAGGTCGGACCTCTTTCGTGGGATGAACATCTGGCTGACGAGATACTCAAGCGCCGCCGCGAGGTGGGCGGGCTGCTTCTACTTCTTTTTGCGACAATTTCTCTATTAGCCTTATTGGGTATCTCTCAGGCCGGCCTCTTGCAATGGTGGACGAGGCTCTTGCGCCAGATATTCGGCTGGGGCGCGATCGTCCTGAGCCTGGCGCTGGCGGCATTGGGGCTGCGCCTGATCATCGGCACGTTGGGAAACCGCTTTCGCGTGGATCCGGGCAAGCTGGCCGGAGCCGGCATCCTGGGCGTCATGGCTATGGGCCTGACGCATCTGGCCGGCGGCTATAGCTTGATCGACGCCTTAGACGGGCGCGGCGGCGGATTGGTGGGCTGGGCACTGGCCGAGCCGCTGTTCGACTTCTTTGGCCCACTGCTGGCGATTCTGATTTATATGGCTTTGTTTGGCTGGGCGTTCATGCAACTGGCCGGGCGAACGTGGGATGATGTCCAAAGAGGCCTGGTGGCGACCTCGCACCGCCTATCGGCCTGGGCCGATCGCGTTGACCCGGATCGCGTAGATGTCGTTGGCCACGGCCAGCGCACCAGCCCGGCCGCGGCCGGCACGGCGGTGGGCGAACCAACTCTCCCGCCGCGCGTCGGCGAGGCGGACGGCGTCAGCGCCCCGCGCGCCCGCGACCCGCGCCTGCCAGGCATGGACCTTCTGGAGCGCGGCGAGGCGCTGCTCCAGGCCCGCGATGAGATCGCCTGGAAGAGCAAGCGCATCGAAGACACGTTGTTCGATTTCGGCCTGCCCGCCCGGGTGGTCGAAGTGCGACGCGGCCCGGCGGTCACGCAGTTCGGCGTCGAGCCGGGTTACGTCGATCGGCCCGGCCCGGACGGCGAGATGAAGCAGCAGAAGGTTCGCGTCGGGCAGATCGCCGCGCTGCAGCGAGACCTGACGCTGGCTCTGGCCGTGCAACGCCTGCGCATCGAGGCGCCCGTGCCCGGCCGCAGCGTCGTCGGCATTGAGGTCCCCAACGGGCAGACAAGCGTCGTCCGGCTGCGCGGCCTGCTCGAGTCGCCCGCCTTCGCCCGGCTCAACTCGCCGCGTAGCGTCGGCCAGGGGCGGGATGTGGCCGGCGACCCCGTAGT
>JAACJX010000608.1 GCA_014237545.1 Ardenticatenia bacterium
GGGCGTTACATTGTGAAGCATCAATTACCTCTTCACCAAAGACGATCATATTAGTATTTATCTTATTACAACTATAACCTGCATCATGCCCGATTAATCCTAGACCGGCGGGTGAAAAGATAGCTTTAAGTGAATATTCTGACTGTAATTCATCAAATTTATTCACAAATGGCAATACTTCTGAGGAGAAGGGGTAAATTGCTGATGGGATTCTCATAATTCGTATTTCTGTCCTGCTTTGATTTGCTTAGAGTAAAAGAACGGCAATTCGCTAAACATCAGAAATCTAAATATTTTATTGTAAGCCGAAGCCTGCGATTCCTTACAGTGCTTGAGCTTGGTTGCAGCAGATAATTCACCACTCTCATTATCAGCTGTCTTTGCGCATTGCATACAATAACGAAAACACCAACACCTGCAGCACTCTGATTGAATTAGCTCCGCTGCATTCAGGATACTATAGGCCTTTCCAATGTCAAACCCATCCCTGATGGACCCTAAACACATAGCAGTTGATAGCTCGCTTACCCTCTCGCAGGGAAAGAGCCTTCCTGAGACATCAACTAATAAACGCATTTGACCTGGAATACAAGGACCTGAAGGAATATCACTTTCCTGAAGGGCAGCGCCTTTAGCTAATCGCGCAAATTCAGTCGTAGCCCGAGTAATAAATGCCCGTGCAATAGGAGACAAATCTTTATCTGGAAAACGTTTGAATTTCGAAAGAATTGCTAAAAACAATTGATATTCATGTCTCCAAATATATTCATCTGAAAATGTGGTTGCTCTGTCTTCATAACTATAATCTACAAACGATGGTAAAAGGTGTAATTCTCTTAGCTCAGATGCACCCAAATAAAATGAATTGGTGCAATCAAAATTATTGATCGGATCAATAACCATACTTATCTTGAGCATCTTGAAGTAATCTGGAGCAACCCTCTTTATTAATTCGATCTTTTTCGTGACCGCTTCGAAAGTTCCACGCCCATCAGCAAAAACTCGATATTTATCATGGATTTCCTTGGGGCCATCAAGGCTAATAACCAAACTGAAGTTGTGATCTTGGAGGAAGTATATAATTTCTTCCGTTAATAGTGTGCCGTTAGTCGTCATAGCGAAAGTCAGTTCCTTACCAAAAAACCGACTTTCACTATAGTCCACAACATTTTTTATTAATGGAAACTGAAGCAGTGGTTCTCCCCCATAAAAACCTATGTTCACCTGCGAATTGTCGACGGAATGATTCCATAGGAAATCCACCGCACCTTTTGCAGTTTGCCAGGACATGCGTTTATTCGAATGAGCTCTTTGTCTAGAGTGAGTCGGCCCACTGTATATGCAATATGAACATCTGAAATTGCAATTTTGTGTCACCTGTAGAGTAATTTGTGGCAATTTTCGTTGAAGAAATATTTCTAAATTTGGAGAATAAGAATGTTCGACTCGCTTCACAGCAGATTCGTTAGTTAAATAACCTTGAGATTTGAGATCAGCAAGCTCTTCTGGCATGTTAAAGCCATTGCCCTCATCCGACACAACTGCCTTCAAATACTGGAATGAACTTTCACTAATTGGCAGTATCACATCTTTATTTACATCTAAAAAATAGGCTGCATTTGGAGTGTGAAAAAGTTTAATGAAGGGTTTATCCATTTCTTTCCACCTTAGCTTGTGGTCTAGTTTTGGGGTTCACTACAGGAGAAACCTCTCACCCATGCCAATGGCACGCCCGATATATCCGTAGAAAATATTGACAACAACCTGGAAGTCGACATGATTACCCTTAGTTGGATCTCATCGTTGCCGTCACGTATCCCAGTAGTTCTTATATCAGTTTTGAAATCCCAAGATGTGCCGGTGGCAAAGTGTTCGCCCACATAACCAATGCACCTGATACATCTCCTTCCTGCCACATTGCATTGTCTGAAAGGTCATGCTGTTTAGCGCTTCAGTTAATTGATAAGCCAGACAACCCGTCACGTCATTTGATAAAGGAGGAGGGGTGATTCGATTATTGACAAGGAGAGCACATTGAACTCCCAGACTGGCTGCTTCAGCAGAAGCATAGATAGTAATCTGCCAGAATACACACAGTACCTTCGCTACCCATGTCGTACCTACCGCGTGCCCACTTGGGTCAATATACTATCGGGTTGTCTTCTACTACTGACTCGCAAGCCGACCACGCGACTTTGATGATAACCAGCTTAGTAGAAGCGGCAGGGGACGGCAAGTTACGAATGTAACCCTTTTGGGGTAATGAAGGTCACCCTGAGCTGTCCCCCCAAAAAACTGTACCAGGCGGAGTGCGACTATCTGACATAAAATCTAATAAGGAGATAGTTTCATGGCCGGCAAAGGAACACGATATAGCGAAGAACAGATCATCCGCATCCTGAAGGAAGTGGAAACGGGGACAACGGTGGCCGAGGTCTGCCGCAAGCATGGCGTGTCTGAACAGACCGTATATCGGTGGCGGAACAAATATGGCGGTCTGGAGACCAGCGAGCTGCAACGCTTGCGCGAGATGGGAGCCGAGGCCTGGCTGGTGGGCCATTCACCCGCCGACCCGCCGCTTTTGCCCATGTTCTATTGATATTCGGATGCGCCGGCGGGCAATCGAGCTACAATCCCCTGACCCACATTAATCCGGAGAACCACCATGCAGTTCAAAACTATTATCGAACCCTTTCGCATCAAGACCGTCGAGCCTATTCGCCAGACCACCCGCGAGGAGCGGGCGGAGTTTCTAGAGGAAGCGGGCTACAACCTGTTTCTGCTGCGGGCCGAGGACGTGATCATCGACCTGCTGACCGACTCAGGCACGGGGGCGATGTCCTCCGGCCAATGGGCGGGCATGATGCTGGGCGATGAGAGCTACGCCGGGGCCAAATCGTTCTACAAGTTCGAGGCCGCCGTGCAGCGCATCACCGGCTTCAAGCACATCATCCCCACCCACCAGGGGCGCGCGGCCGAGCGCATCCTGTTCGGCTCGCTGCTGGAGCCGGGCGATGTGGTGGCCAGCAACACCCACTTCGACACCACCCGCGCCAACATCGAATACCGCCAGGCGACGGCCCTCGATATCCCCAACGCGGCCGCCCACGATCCGGCGCTCGTGCTGCCCTTCAAGGGCAACATCGACCTGGAGGCGCTGGAGCAGACGCTAATCGAGCACGCCGGGCACGCGCCGCTGGCGATGATCACCGTCACCAACAACTCCGGCGGCGGCCAGCCGGTGAGCATGGCCAACATCCGCGCCGCCAGCGAGATCTGCCGCCGCCACGGCGTGCTGTTCTTCCTCGACGCCTGCCGCTTCGCCGAGAACGCCTGGTTCATTAAGATGCGCGAAGAAGGCTACGCCGCCAAATCGCCGCTGGAGATCGCCCAGGAGATGTTTAGCTACGCCGACGGCTGCACGATGAGCGCCAAGAAGGACGGCATGGCCAACATCGGCGGCTTTCTGGCCCTCAACGATGACGCGCTGGCCGAGAAGTGCAAGAACTTGCTCATCCTGACCGAGGGCTTCCCGACCTACGGCGGGCTGGCGGGCTATGACCTGGAGGCCATCGCCGTGGGGCTGGAGGAGGTGCTGCACGAGGACTATCTGCAATACCGGACGCGCTCGGTGGCCTACCTGGGCGACATCCTGACGGCCAACGGCGTGCCCATCGTCCAGCCGCCGGGCGGCCATGCCATCTACATCGACGCGATGGGCATGCTGCCTCACATCCCGCAGAGCCAATACCCGGCCTGGGCGCTGTCGCTGGCGCTCTATCTGGAGGGCGGCATCCGCTCGGTGGAGATCGGCTCGGTGATGTTCGGCCGCCAGCCGGACGGCAGCGAGAAGCCGGCGGCGATGGAGCTGGTGCGGATGGCCTTCCCGCGCCGGGTCTACACGCAGAGCCACGTCGACTACCTGGCCGAGGTGATCCTCTACGTAAATAGTATCAAGGACACTATCCGCGGCGTGCGGATCGTGGAGGCGCCGGAGGTGTTGCGGCACTTTTCGGCGAGGATGGGGATGGTGGGATAATAGCCGAGCTACTAACCAATCACCAAACAACGGGGAGCAGCCTGGACGCCGTGATTAGCTCGGCACGAGTAAGAATCGCGATCTCTTCCGCAAATAACTTCTGTGCCGCGAAAGCGGTAGCGACGATCAGTGCGTCGTGGATATCCAAATTGCCGGGCATACCGGCTACAACAAATACATCGAGAGGGAAGATCGTGATTCGCGGATCCGCCGCGATTGTCTGCATAATCTCGTCAAGTGATAATGGAATCCGTCTGCGTTGGCTGATGTGTTTGGCTTCGGCCAATACAACGGTTGGAATCACCAATAGGGTCGAAGGATTGTCAAGAACCTGTTTCGCCCCAGTCCCAAGACGGGTATCATCGATTATATATCATACCAGGGCATGGGTATCGACAATATACCGCATTAAATACCCTCAGGGGCTGTAAGGCGTGCGGATTCAAAAACCTCATCATTGACGACGACACCCTTCCAAACACCGGCTAGACTTGCAAATGATCTATGAGGTTGTGGCTGTGATTCCTGTATCTGATCCACGAGCCGGCGTAGTGCGGACATTTCACGCTCCATCCAGCGAAGTTGCACGCGTAACATGTCTAGAGTTAGTTCGGTATCAAGCGCCATATGGAAAACTCCATTTCATCCGGCACCCATTATACCACAGTAAGTAGACTGATGAGGATTGACAATGTTAGGCCTCCCGAAAGACGCCTCCAAGGCGTGGGCAATGTGGATGCGCCTAAGGCGTCAAGGCATTTTTCGGTGAGGATGGGGATGTTCAAAAAAAGCAAACCTATTCTTGGCGAGAATCTGGATTCCCCTATTTTCACGTGAAATCGCGCGCGGATGGATAATTCGTTAATTTTAGTTTGATTCACCCTCATGTCTCTGTTTATTTTCAAAAAAGGGATCGAAGGTGAAGTGCTGCCACGCTGTGTCTAACCTAACACTACTATCAGGATTACTGGCTGTGATAACGCGCCATTCGAGATTGCCTATTGCGCTATCCGGCAAGGTGATATCAACCGAGTTTCCTTGAATCCATTGACTTTCATATGTGTAATCTTTATCCGGCTCCATATCACGTATTTGAATAACGAATTGAGCATCCGGTACAGTTGACCACTCGAAGTGAATAGGGTTTTTCACAACTGCCCCACGGTTTGGAGAACTTAGGGAGGGTAAGCTCAATGCGGTTTTTTCGTATGCGCTTTGACTTTCTATATTGGCCGGATTGACAGATCCACCTCCAAAGCCACTTGAAGGATTGACGGAATTTATTGGTTCGGTTATTGCCGGGATTGAATCGATCGGATTGATGTAATCTTGTATTTGGAAGTACATCAATATGATGCTCATAACGCTCCCAACCAAGAATAATAACTTTGTGATGGATCCGGATCCGTGATTCCCATCGTAATTCATAATCCCTCCTGGTGCAGCAATGGTTGGTGCAAATATGAACCAGTAATCTTCGGGTGGCGCCTCATTAAATATTCAATGAGTACTGCAGAGTGCGAAAGCGAACAATACAGAAATCAATAATGGAGGTAGAATATTTTTATTGAAAGCCCACAGAAACATTTAATACGCGACTGGAACACCCCGACCAAAAAAAGACACAAACCCCATCACAGTATAAAAGCAACCCCCCGGCCGCTCAATAGCTGATCTCAGCCATTCTTTCCCACCAGCCGGCCGTAGATCGTCGTGGCGTGCGTCCGGTTGCGCGCTTCCA
>JAACJX010000418.1 GCA_014237545.1 Ardenticatenia bacterium
AGCCGCCTCGACCCACTCCCGCAGGCGGATCTCGCGCGCCACGCGGCCGGTTTCGTCGTGGCGCAACAGGTCGAGGTCCAGCAGCCCGGCCGGCGGCTCTTCCAGTTGTCGCCAAGCTTTGAGCGTATTGATTACCAGGGATGGGGTAATGTCGCCTATGTCCACCAAGGAAGATCCCTCCTGGGCGGCATCGCCCGAAAACGATCCGATTGTTGCCCGATTTGGCTGGAATGAAGCAGCGATTGCCGCAAGTATATAGCTACTTCTCGTCAGTGAAAACCGGAGAGCGTCATGACCCTGAATCATGCGGCCAACTTGTCGGAACGGGAGCGCCAGGTGTTGCGCCTGATCGCCGAGGGCCACACCGACGCGGAGATCGCCCACGCGCTGACGATCTCCGTCAACACGGTGCAGAACCACGTCAAGAGCATCCTGCGCAAGCTGGAAGCGCGCAACCGGACGCACGCCACGACGATCTACGGCCGGCTGGTGGGAAAGAATGGCTGAGATCAGCTATTGAGCGGCCGGGGGGTGGCTTTTATACTGTGATGGGGTTTGTGTCTTTTTTGGTCGGGGTGTTCCAGTCGAGTGATTCACCAAAAGGAGGTTTGAAACATGCAAGTTATCTGCGCAATCTGTGGAAAGAAAACTGAATCTCAATACTCGGGAGTCAAGTATTGCACCAACTGCGGGATATGGCTTTGCCATGATCATGGCAGTGGCAAGAAGCAATGCCCGAAATGTATGAAGTACACACTAAAATAAACTGATATTTTTAGGCAGTGTGAAGAGGAGGAACAATGGGTAGCTTAGACTCCATTCCCGAAAACGCATTAATGCATTATGGAAAAGCTTTTGAGTTCAATACCGCCGAGCAGTATGCTGATGCTGCTGGTGAAGCACTTCTAGCAATAAAGGCAAGTAACATACCTTTCCTGGCTGCCGAACGATTATTAGCAACCAGCTATCTTAGAGGTGGCGGCTCTCATGATGATGGGATAAAGCAGTTAGAGAAGCTCACTAAGTTAGACCCCGCTGACGCAGGTAACTGGTTACGTTACGCATTTCATAATCGGTTGAAGCGAGATGCGCTCTTCGAAACAGCCAATGAGTTCAAAGACTTGGGCATGCACAGAGAGGCAGATGGTTATTTCAAACGGAGCCAAAAGGCTTTTGAACAAGCTCGTAATCGATATCCAGCGTTCTTGGGCAACTATCCTGATGCCGAAGCGATTATAGAAACAATCGAACAACCGCTTGTGGTTGGTGATTACATTGCCGAACACGAGACGATGGCTATTGAGGACGCCAAGTTTTGGTATCAGACAGCTGCGAATTACAATGTCTCTAACATAATGTTGCGATTAGGTGATTCTGACATGCTGGGTGGCGCAGACCTGTCTGAAGTGCAAACGGAACTTGAAAATCTTAGGGCTACTGCTGAGCGCAAACTGGCTCTATTGGAGAACAGTGTCAGTGCCAAGAAACCAAGAAACAAAGCAGTAGAACGAACGCTGAACCAGAAGCTACTCATCAACATTGCCATCGCGGCGATCATATTCCTCTTTTTATGCTGGGGTCTTTATGCCCTTATTACTTGATTACACTGTTCCGCTTTTTTCCTCTGACGAGTCAACGATAAATCGCGCCAACTAATAAAAGAAAGCCGGGTTTCCTCCAAGAAACTCGGTTTTCTTTAGACTTGCACCATCCCCATCCTCACCGAAAAATGCCTCAACACCTCCGGCGCCTCCACGATCCGCACGCCGCGGATAGTGTCCTTGATGCTGTTCACGTAGAGAATCACCTCCGCCAGGTAGTCGACGTGGCTCTGCGTGTAGACCCGGCGCGGGAAGGCCATCCGCACCAGCTCCATCGCCGCCGGCTTCTCGCTGCCGTCCGGCTGGCGGCCGAACATCACTGAGCCGATCTCCACCGAGCGGATGCCGCCTTCCAGATATAACGCCAGCGACAATGCCCAGGCCGGGTACTGGCTCTGCGGGATGTGGGGCAGCATGCTTAGCGCGTCGATGTAGATGGCGTGGCCCCCCGGCGGCTGGACGATGGGCACGCCGTTGGCCGTCAGGATATCGCCCAGGTAGGCCACCGAGCGCGTGCGGTATTGCAGGTAGTCCTCGTGCAGCACCTCCTCCAGCCCCACGGCGATGGCCTCCAGGTCGTAGCCCGCCAGCCCGCCGTAGGTCGGGAAGCCCTCGGTCAGGATGAGCAGGTTCTTGCACTTCTCGGCCAACGCGTCGTCGTTGAGGGCCAGAAAGCCGCCGATGTTGGCCATGCCGTCCTTCTTGGCGCTCATCGTGCAGCCGTCGGCGTAGCTGAACATCTCCTGCGCGATCTCTAGGGGCGTCTTATCGGCGTAGCCCTCCTCCCGCGTCTTGATGAACCATGCGTTCTCGGCAAAGCGGCAGGCATCGAGGAAAAACAGCACCCCGTGGCGGCGGCAGATCTCGCTGGCGGCGCGGATGTTGGCCATGCTCACCGGCTGGCCGCCGCCGGAGTTGTTGGTGACGGTGATCATCGCCAGCGGCGCGCGGCCGGCGTGCTCCGCCAGCGTCCGCTCCAGCGCCTCCAGATCGATGTTGCCCTTGAACGGCCGCACGAGCGCCGGATCGTGGGCGGCCGCGTTGGGGATGTCGAGCGCCGTCGCCTGGCGATACTCGACGTTGGCCCGCGTCGTGTCGAAATGGGTGTTGTTGGCCACCACATCGCCCGGCCGCAGCAGCGAGCCGAACAGGATGCGCTCGGCGGCGCGCCCCTGGTGGGTGGGGATGATGTGCTTGAAGCCGGTGATGCGCCGCGCGGCCGCCTCGAACTTGTAGAACGACTTGGCCCCGGCGTAGCTCTCGTCGCCCAGCATCATGCCCGCCCACTGGCCCGACGACATCGCCCCCGTGCCGGAGTCGGTCAGCAGGTCGATGATCACGTCCTCGGCCCGCAGCAGAAACAGGTTGTAGCCGGCCTCCTTAAGCAGCAGTTCCCGCTCCTCGCGGGTGGTCTGGCGAATAGGCTCGACGGTTTTGATGCGGAAGGGTTCGATTATGGTTTTGAAGTGCATGGGTGGGTTCTCCGTGGGAGTGGATTATTAGAAGGATTGTAACCGAGACAACACAAGCTCACGAATAATGTCGTGTGCTTTTCAAGGCTGTCATGAGGTACGGAAATGATGACATTCATCCCTAAAAAAGGTGATATATAGCATGTTGAGATCGCTACCTTCGCTGGTATCTTGGCAACAGCGTTTTAATC
>JAACJX010000236.1 GCA_014237545.1 Ardenticatenia bacterium
ATCAGCGGCACCAGCGCCAGCCCGCCGATCAAGAAGCGGATGGCATTGAAGGTGAATGGCCCGACGAACTCCATGCCCGACCGCTGGGCGACGAAGGCAAAGCCCCAGATGACGGCCGTCAACAGCAGGAGGAAATTGGCGCGCAGACGCTGCGGGTTGTCGCTCATGGTGGAAGGCAGGTCGATTGATTAGAGGTGCGAACGGAAGCGGTCGATGAGGAGCGCGTTCACCTCGTTGGCCGCTTCGTGCTGCACCCAGTGGGTGTTATCGGGCAGCCAATGAAGTTCGGCCGCGTCGCACAGCGCGGCGCTTTCCCCGGCCATGACGCTGCGCAGGGCGACATCCTTTTTGCCCCAGATAATCGTTGTAGGGGGAATTACACGCTCTGANGGCCAGTCGTCGCTAACCTGACGCCCCAGCGCGCGATACCAGTTGAGCATCGATGTCATCGCCCGCGGCCGCGACCATGCCTCGCGGTAAAGCGCCAGATCNTCGTCNCTGAATGCGCCCGGCAGGCTGGANTTCTGCAGGGTTCGCGCCAGGGCCCGCCANTTGTNGGCGCCCAGCATTGCTTCCGGCAGCCAGGGCAATTGGAAAAANGCGGCATAGNTGCTNCGCGCCATCTGCCTGGGGTCGGAGAGCAGATGCTCTCTCATCACATACGGATGAGGGACGTTGAGGATCGCCAGGTGACNCAGGCGCTCCGGCGCGACGAGGGCGAAATNCCAGGCCGCCACGGCTCCCCAGTCGTGGCCCACCAGGAAGACGCGCTCCTGCCCCGCGGCGTCGAGCAAGCCGCCGATATCGGCGGCCAGATGATCCAGGCTGTAGGCGGCCGCGCCGTGGGGCTTGTCGCTCAGGTTGTAGCCGCGCTGGTCGGGCGCCCACACGCGGAAACCGGCTTCGGCCAGGGCCGGGATTTGCCGCCGCCAGCCATACCAGAACTCGGGGAAACCGTGGAGCAGGATGACGAGCGGCCCATCCTGTGGTCCGGCCATCACCGTGTGGAGGGTAATGCCGTTTGTCTGAATGAATTGGTGTTCGTACATGGTGCTAAAACCTCAGAGGTTTCAGAAAACCTCTGAGGTTTGTCATACGTCGCGGTGGCTCTGGCCGCTCTCGGAGCGCCCNGTCAGCAGGTCGAGCGCGTGGGGCAGCACGGGCAGCAGCACGTCAAGGTTCTCGCGCACAGCCTTGGGGTTGCCGGGCAGGTTGACGATCAGTGTGCCGCCGCGCATGCCGGCTACGGCCCGCGACAGCATGGCGTGTTGGGTCACTTTCAGGCTCTCGGCCCGCAGCGCCTCGGCGATGCCCGGCGCTTCCCGCTCGATGACGGCGCGGGTCGCTTCCGGCGTCACATCGCGCGGCGCGAAACCGGTGCCGCCGCTGGTCAGGATCAGATCGAGACCGGCGGCGCACCACTCCCGCAGCGTGCCGGTGATGGTCGCCAATTCGTCAGGGATGATCTCGCGCCGGGCGATGGCCCAGCCGGTGCGCTCGGCGACCAACTCGGCCGCCAGCGGGCCGCTTTTATCCTCGTAGACGCCCTGCGCTCCGCGGTCGCTGATCGTCAGGATGCCGACCTGTCTCATTCGCGGGACTGCTCGCCGCGGCCCTCACCCACCAGCGCCAGCATCGTGTCGCTCAGCCCGCCGTCGGTCACGCCGTAGTAAATGTGGACGCGGTCGCCCTCGCGCACGGCCAGGTCATAGAGCGTCATGTTGCCCTTCTGGCGGCGGTTCAGTACGGCGACGTTGTTGCGCCACTGCGCGGCGGACAGGTCGGGCGGGGCGGTCTCGACTTGCGTGATGGCATAGTGCCATAGACGGCGCGCCGACGAGCGGGTGACGTTGTTGATCAGGTTGCCGTTGCGCAGGTCGCGCAGGGTGTGATAGATGACGCCGTCGCGCTCGTGGCTTTCCACGTGCTCGACGCCGGTGCGCGGCGGCTCGTACCCGCCGCGGCCGTTGGCAGGCGCGGTGGGGCGCGATGGCTCGCTCTTGCGAGGGGTTGCGGGTTGCGGCGCGACAGCCGGCGCNGGTTCGGCCGCCGCCTGCGTCGCCGCGCGACCGGCGAGGTTGCGTTCCACCAGCCGCACGATCTCGTCGCGCACGGCCAGGGTTGTCTCAGCCTCGTCGCGCACGTAAAACAGGTTGTGGTCGATGGCGTAGGGTGCATCAGCGCCGGGCGAAACGGTGATGCGCACGACTGTCGCGCCCTGGGTGGGCAGGCTGTCGATGACCACCTGCGGCTCCGGGCTGAACCGCTTGGAGATCATCCCCTGTAACGCTTCGATGGCCTTGTGCGGCTCGCGCACGCCTTCCGGCTTGGCTTTCGGGTCGGCCGGCAGGCCAATATAGATCGTGCCGCCGTTGGTATTGGCCATGGCGCAAATGTCGCGCAGGATGTTGTCNAGATGGCCGCCGCGCTGATTCATTGAAGGGTGGAAGGATTGNACCAGCGACTCGCCCTCTTCGCGGGCCGTCTGGACAAAATCAATGGCCTTGGCCGTGCCGCGATAGGGACGGGTCAGCGAGTGATCGTTACCACGAATGACCCGCGCCAGGGCCTCAAAACTCACTTCTTCCAGCAAGATCTCCGTCACNCGGTCGCCCACGCCCAGATAAGGGGAGCTGGTGGACTCGCGGATGAGGCGGTGGGCGTCTGAGCCCTGGATGCAGCGCATCGGCCGCGGATACTCCGGCTTCGAGCCGTCGAAGAAGCGGCGCGTTGTCTGATTGCCGCGTTTTTCCAGGTCGGTCACTTCCAGCGCGTGCAGGTGGGGGTCCTGNGTGTAAGCGATGCGCGTCTGCCCGCCGAAATCGATGCCGCGCAGCATGACGCCATTGCCGGAGTTGGCGTGGGCGGCGATGACCAGGCCGCCGGCTTCGTTGATGACGTGATAGGCGGTCAGCACGTCGGACGTGGCCCCCACGGTCTGGCTGCCCACGCGCAGCGACGCGGGCGGCACGCGCAAGGTCAACAGCAGATGTTCCAGATAGTTCACCGGCGTCTCCGGCGGGAAGATGCCCAGGATATGAAAACCGAAAGTGGCGGTGAATTCAAAGCCGGGCAGGACGAGCAATTTATCCAGCACGCGCCGGTATTCGTCGAGCAGGTGCTGCTCGGCCGGGTCGATACGGCCGCGGCTCTCCAGCCACAATAATTGCTCGACCTCTTTCTGCATGGTGGCATAGCCGGCCACGGTATTGTGGTCGGTGATGGCGATGATATCGAGGCCGCGGGCGGCCGCTTGCCGCAAGATATCCAGGTAGCTGACGTGCGGCTCCTGGTAGTCGCTGGAGGCGGGCGTGTGGAGATGCAAGTCCATCCGCCGCCATTGCGGCGAGGAGCGCTTGGGCTTGGATGTCGTTTGTGAAGATGAGGCGGAAGCCCCTCTGGATCGGCCGCGTCGGGACGATCCTTGATCTTGTGCCATGCGAAATTGCTCCTGGGCTAAGCCTTTCTGTCGCCCAAGGCCGCGATGGCGCGGACCAGGCCGATGGTCGTCACGCCGACTTTGATGGCGTCGCCGGTGGTGATGGCGGGCGGGCCGCCGCGAACCTCGCGCGATGTGCGCACCAACAGCCAGGAAGTCAGCAGGCCGACGATGGCGCCGATGATCCCGCCGGTNATCAGGACCTTCNTCTGCCAGTTTTCCTGTTTTTCCATGGCGGCGAGTTCCTGATTCATTGTTCTGTCAAATGTATTCATACTAGATACTCCGTGTAAATTTGCCCCTGATGCCGTTCAGCCAGCCGCGCAGGTAGGCGGCCCGGGCGTGCAGCTTGATCAGCGGCCGCCGCAGGCGCGCGGTGATCCCCTCGACGCCATCCCCCACGCTATCGAGAAGCGCCTCCAATTGCCATAGCAACGTCTGCACCCGGCTACGGTAGGCCATCGGCCCTGTCTGGGGGAAGTTCTTGCGTTGCTGGCGGCGATTGAGCCTGAGGGCCAGCCAGGAAATGGGCATGATAGCCATCAGGATGATGATCGGCCCGGCGAAGAGAATGACGACCAGGGCGGCCATGCCGGCGATGAATGATTTCGCCTCGGGGGTCGCCACGCCGAACGCCAGGTACACGATCAGCGCGAACAGGGCCACAGCGACGACCGCAGCGATGATGACCGGCGCATAGACATTGCGCCGCAAATAGCGCCGCCGCATTTCGTCGCGAGCCAATTGCTCGGGGGTGGGGCGATAAGTTGTGGGTGAATAGGGTGCGTTCGAGGGCGGCCACTCGTCCAATAGCGGATCGTATGCCGCCCATGTTGCCGGTGTCCCGGTGGATGGTTGCTGCGGCGTTTGAGCGCCCGACGCAGGCGGAAAGTTTGCTGAACTCATGGGTTAACTAAATTCCTAATCGCCTATTATAACACAGATGCGCCTGATTTGCTCAGGCGAGGAAGGCAGTCGATAAAACCAAAAAGGCGGCCGGATGATCCCGACCGCCTTCAACGTCGATTGTTTTTATTGAGGGCCGTGCCGCCCCTATGGGCTAAGCACTGTCAAATGACACGACGGTTGCGGATTTGTCGCCGAGCGATAGGCGTCATCTGTGAAATCTGTGGATGCTTTCTCTGCTAGAACCGGCGGCACTGATCTTCCTTGTTGCCNTCCACGATGTTGCCCGTGCCCTTCGGGGCGGGAGAGTTCTCCTTGCACTGCAGGTTGCCGTCGACGTTGTTGTAATTAATCGTCGCGCCGCCCGTGTTCTTGAAGATCTGGATGTCGCCGCCGACCGTGTTCTTGTTGACCTTCAAGGCCTGCTTGTTCTCTTCGAGCTGGATGTTGCCGTTGACNCGGGANCTGAGGACCGTCACCGCGCCGCTCTTCTTGACCTGGATGTCGCCATCGACGAACGAGCCGGCCGTCACGCTGANGAGCTTGGCGCCGCTATCGGCCTGGATGTTGCCGGCGATCTGCGCCGCGCCCTTCACGTACAGCGTGGCCCGCGAGGCGACCTTCACGTTGCCTTCCACGCGCGTGCCGTTGAGCGTGCAGGTCTTGCCCGACGGCACTAAAACATCATCGACCGTGCGCGTGCCGATGGTTCCGGTACATTTGATCTCGTCCGCATAGGCCACGTTCGTGCCGGCCGCCATCACCATCAGGGCCAATACGCCCATGAACATCACCACTACTCGCTTCATGCTTGACATGTTGTTTTTCCTCTTGCCTTTCTGTTGTTTTGTCACCTGCATTGTTGGCGCAGGTTACGTTTACCAATAACCAGAGGATAAACGCGTGGGGTGATCAATCGCTGATACGCGGATTAGAAAGCTTCCAATCTTTGTCTAACCGCGGGTTCACCGGAGCATGGGGTGANGGTCGCGGCCGATCATTGACCGCTATTTTTGGAGGATATATCCGCGAAGAGGGGAAGCGTGAGTAGACGGCAAAGGACGAATGACGAGGACTCCTTCGTCACTCGTCACTCGTCACTCGTCACTTGATTAGTCTTGATACCCGTTGGCAAAGATGTCGATCATCAGCTTCGGGTCGCCCAGCGGGTAGAGAATGGGGCAGGTCGCGCCGCTGGCGATGTACTCGCGCACCTTGGCCTTTACCTCGGCCGGGGAGCCGCTGGCCGTGGCCATCTGCACCACGTCGTCGGGCACGAGGTGCATCGCGCCCTCGATCTCCTCTTCCGTCGCCGGCCAGGTGAGCACCTGGTGGATCTCGTCGAGCAGCTCCTGGCTGACGCCGCTGGCCTTCATCAGGTGCGGCTGCTGCCCCAGGTATTGGACCATCATCTTGCGGGCCATGTCGAGGGCGCGCTTGCGGTCGTGGTCAACCGAGCAGATNACCAGTTGCGGCCGGTCGATGTCGTCGATGCTGCGGCCGGCCTTNTTGGCCCCGCGCTCCAGNGCNTCCATCGCNTCGGCNTTGTANTTGGGATTNACNAGNTANTTGAGGCAGACGCCGTCGGCGATCTCGCCGGTCATCTCCATCATCTTCATGCCCGTCGCGCCGATGTAGATNGGCACGTTGCGCGGCGTCTTGCGGCCGTGGACCACGTCGAGGGTGATGCCGTCGACGTAGTGGAATTCGCCATGGAAGGTCACGGTTTCCATGTTCAGCAGGCGGCGCAGCACCTCAACCGTCTCGCGCATCGCCAGCAGCGGCTTGCGCCGGTCGATGCCGACCTTCTGGGCCAGCGGATCCCACCACGCGCCGATGCCGCAGATGACGCGGTCGGGGGCCAGGTCGTCGAGCGTCAGGAAGGTGGCCGCCAGCAGGCCGATGTTGCGCGTCCAGTTGTTGATGACGCCGCTGGCAATCTTGATGTTGTCGGTGACGGCGGCGAAGGCGGCCATCGGCACGATGGCGTCGCGCACCAGGCGGCTTTCGGCCTGCCACACGGCCTCGAAGCCATTGGCCTCNGCATATTGGGCCAGTTCCATACCTTCCTGCAATGAATGGGCGTCTTGTAAATAGAGGGCTACGCGATCACGGGACATAGTTGGGACTCCTTTGGGTGGGTATGAGAGATGTGACGGCGGACGTTGGACGACAGGCGACGGACGACAGATGACGGTAATTGTGATTAAGCGGCCGTGGTCCGTGGTCTGTCGTCTGTGGTCGGCTANTCATCCGCNACCATCACTAGATAACCANTATAAACCAGCCAGTCGCTTTCGGTATCCAGATCGAAGCGCAGGCCGGGNGCGTTTATGATATGGACCGNCCGGCCGCNCGCGGCCGCCTCGTCCAAATGGGCCGCAAAGCTGCCGGGGCCATAGTGGAAGTTGAAGTCGCCGGGCGGGGCCAGCAGCAGGGCGTTAGTGCCCTCTTCGGCTTCGTCGCCTGTGATGGCGATCAGTGNNTGNGGGNCGGNCGCCCCGGTCAGCGGCCGGAGCATTTGCTNGATGTCTTCGACGCGGGCGAANGNCAGGTCGGCGGGCAGGATCAGGACGGATGCCGCGCCGTGGCGGGCGGCATGCNCGACACCCAGCGCCACGGCCGCGTTCAATCCCAACGGATACNGNTCATCGATCACTTCGGCGGCATAGCGNCCGGCCAGCTCCCGCACGGCCGGATCGGCAGTGACCACCAGAACGCGGTCGATGCCCTCGGCCCGGTTGAGGAC
>JAACJX010000080.1 GCA_014237545.1 Ardenticatenia bacterium
ATCCAATCCGTGATGCCCTCGAAGACGTGGCGGATCTCGAATTCGTTCACCGGCCGCGAGCGCCAGTTGTAGCGGATGGTGATGAGCCGGGCGGCGAAGAAGGCGGCGACGATGAACCAGGCGGTCCAAAACCGGTTGAGGCCGACTTCGTAGGAGAGAATCATATAGGCCGCGGCGGCGACGACGGCCAGCAGCGTGTTGTATTGGCCCGGCCGCAGCAGCTCCGGCGTGTCCCCGACCATCAGGTCGCGCAGCAAACCGCCGCCGACGCCGGAGATCGTGCCGATGAGGACGATGGCCGGCAGCTCCAGCCCCCGGGCGCGGGCCAGCTCGACGCCGAGGATGACGTACATCGGCACGCCCAGCGCGTCGATGACCGAGACGGCTTTCGGCAGCCGGCGGTCGCGCTGCATGCGGCGGCCGACAGCCATCACGCCGGCCACGGCCAGCAGCAGGATGATGAAGTAGTTGGAGTCGGTCAGCACGGCTGGCAGGCGTTGCAGGAACAGGCCGTCGCGCAGCAAACCGCCGCCGAAGGAGGACACGAAGGCGATGACGAACACGCCGACGATGTCGTACCCCTTGCGCCAGCCGACGATGGCCCCGGAGATGGACCACAGGAAGATGGCGACGTACTCAAAGGAAGTGGGGACGGTGAATTGGGCGGGTGGTTCCATGGGAGTGACGAATTACGAATTACGAATTACGAATCAGGAGCGCCCCTTCGTATCTCGTATCTACTTCAGATGATCTATTTCCAGTTCATTAAGCTGTGCCAGACAGGCGTTGTCGGTGTCGTTGGGGATGAACGAAGTGTCGAACCACTTGTCCAGTATTTCCTTGGCCATGACCTCGCCGGTGCGGCGCAGGGAGAGGCAGAGGACGTTCGCGTCGTTCCACAGGCGGGCGCCGCGGGCGGTCTCGGCGTCGTCGCATAGGGCGGCGCGGATGCCGGGGACCTTGTTGGCGGCGATGCTGACGCCGGTGCCGGTCCAGCAGAAGAGGATGCCCTCGTCGGCCGCGCCCGATGCCACCGCCTCGGCCACGGCGCGGGCGACCGAAGGCCAGTAGTTGTCTGAGACCGCATCGATCAGCGGCCCGGCCGGGAGCAGTTCGTGCCCCCGCCGGCGCAGTTCGTCCATGACGACGTCGGTCACGTGGGTTCGTTCGTCGGATCCGATGGCGATCTTCATGGAGAGGAGTATATCACGTCCGGTGGGGGCTTGTAGGCCGATTGGCCGAATCGGCCGCGATTTGTTCACGGTTGAGGTTTGCCAAACGGTCGCGACTTGGCAAATCGCGCCACAAAAGGGTATTCTTTAAGGTTGATAGAATTAATTATGAGCTGGGCATAATTAAGTCGCGGGCGGGTTTAGCTTTTCAGAGGTGCAGGGCCGATGGCGCGGCGAACGGAGGCGGCCGTCTATGACCTCGTCGAAAGTAGGAATTGCTCATTGACGCCACGGCCGGGTCGATCTATGATGCAATTACAGGGACCGCCGGCCCCCACGGCGGCGCGGGTCGCCGGTCACTTGCCCCACACACCTGCCATTCCCCGCCCCGCGACGACCCGGCCGGCGGGGCCATAGGAGCCACATCATGAACCCCAAGCGTTGGTTGATTGTGTTTCTCGTTCTATCGCTCTGCGCGCTGACTGCCTGGTCGGCGGCGGCCCAGGCTGGCCCTGCCCCCGGCGCGGGGGTGACGGAAGGGCTTGCGCGCGGCGAGTCGGCCTATCCGGCCGCCAACCTGGTCGAGTCGGAGCCGAATAACGTCCTGGACAAGGCCNATCTGCTCGCGCCGGGCAACGTGATCGCCGGCGTCATCGGCGNCAAGGCCGACGAGGACTATTACCGCATCGATATCCCCGACGTGACAACGGCCGTCCTGATCGACATCGACGCCGAAGCGCTCGGCTCCCCGCTGGACGCGGAGATTTGCCTCTATGACAACACGCTGGCCGAGGTGACGTGCAACGACGACGCCGACGGCCGCGACTCGCTCATCTTTGCCGCGCTGTGCCCNGACAACTGCGTGCCTGGCTCGCCCTATTATGTCCGCGTCCGCGACGCCGATTACCCCAACGAGGGCGGCGCGGGCTTCACCTANCATCTGTCTGTNTACCGGCCGCTGNTCATCAGCGCGGCGACGGACGGCGTGGTGGCGGGCATCCCCTTCGAGCGGGCCGACATCCTGGCCCACTACGACTTCGCCGACGGCACGCAGAAGTGGTCGATGTTCTTCGACGCGTCGGACGTCGGCATCACGTCGAACGTGGTCGGCCTGGCGACGCAGTACAACTACGAGGACATCGCCCTGGTGCTGCGCGCGCCGCAAGAGTTGCTGGTCAACGGCATCATGCGCACCGTGACACCCTACGACGTCCTCTACTTCGTGGCCAGAGAGGGCGGCCGCTTCGGCTCCAAGACCGAAGGGGTGTTCTACATGGGCTATGAGGGTGCCAGATACGGGCTGAGCGGCCCGGGCGAGAAGATCGACGCGTTGGCGTTGCCGTTCTTCGTCAGCACCGAGGGGACGGCGACGTTCGCCTCGGGCGAGACGGTGCGGGACGAAGACATCTCCAACCTGCCCTATGGGTTCCTGTCTTTCGACGGCTCGCGGCTGGCAGGGCTGGGGACGCAGGACGTGGTGGCGGCCGACGAAGGGGGCTGGCCCAGCCCGATCGCCGGCCACTACCTGACGATCGCCGGCATCGGCCGCGTGGGCGGCCAGCGCGTGACGCCCAAGGACNTCTTTGTTGTGCCCTGGTGGACGTATCNAACGGGCGGCATCGTCTGGCGCGGCCCTGTCCACGGCTTCAAGTACGATATCGACGCGTTTGATATCGTCGACTAGCGACGCTGAGAGTGGAAGAAAGGGAGCAGGGGAGAGAGGGAGAGCGCGCCCCGGCTCCCTGGCGATTCTCAGGCAATCGCCCTTCTAACTCTGTGAAATATGTGGATTCTCTTCCCCCCGGAACGGAACGCAGAGGACACCGATCAAACGGATTCACGCGGAGAAGAATAAAAAATCTGCGTAATGTGAGGATCGATCCCCTTCATCTGTGGAATCTGTGAAATCTGTGGATTCTCTTCCCCCGGAATNGAACGCGGATGACGCCGATTCNCGCGGATTTTCGCGGCNTATGGTTCTTCAATCTGCGTAATCTGCGAAATCTGTGGATTCTCTTCTCCCCTCTCCCCGATGGAACCGCGCGATGTGGACCTCGGTGAAGCGGTCGAACAGGGTGATGATCAGGCTCAGTAGCAGGATGAAGAAACCCACGGCCGCGTCATCGAGGTCTTGCGCGCCGGGAATGATCTGAAACGCGGCGACGATGGTCGTGTTGGCGGCGGCCATGACGATGAACTGCCCCAGGGCATTGCGCCAGCCGACGCCGCGCCGCGCCAGCCAATGGCTGACGGCGGCGTTGAGGATGATCACCAGCGCCCCGCCGGCGGCCATCTGCAGCGTTGTGGCCCGCGTGTTCGGCAGCGCCTGGGCGAAGATGATCACCAGCAGCGTGACGAGCACGACCTTTTCGGCCAGATCGCGGTCGAAGACGCGGGCCGACCACGTGGCGCGGGCCTGNCGCAGCCGGGCGCGCCCCANCTGCCGGGTGCGGGCGCGGGCCGAGAGAGATTGCTCCCGCGGCGGCAGACGCCGACCGGCCACCCACGCCAGCCCCAGGATGAGCGCCACGGCGGCGACGATCACCCCGACGAACACCCCCGGCAGGGCCTGGAACAGGTGGCCCCAGGTCGTCTCCGGCGGTGCGCCGAAAAGGGCCGTCTTGAGCACGTCGGTCAGGTCGAGCCGGGCGATGTGGAGCCAGAACTCCTGCGGCAGCTTGATGAGGATCCAGATGGCCGCGGCCGCGCCGACGATGGTATGGCGCGACAGATGGCGCGGGTCGCGCCACAGGACGACCGCCTCATACCAGATGAAGAAGTACTCGAAGGTGTTGGGGAAGACGAACAGCAGCACCCGCCANTCGGTCAGCTCGAACAGGGCCACACCGNCCAGCCGGTAGTAGAACAGCACGGCCGCCACGCGGTAGGCGAAGTGGTTGGTCCAGTTGCGCAGGGTCGAGATGTAGGCGACGGACAGGTAGTAGATGTCCAGTGCCTTGTCGTAGCTCTGATAGAAAGCCAGCGGCATCTGGGTAAAGCTCTGGAAGATCGTCTGATCCACGGCGTCGAGGACGAGCGAAACGACGATGCCGGGCAGTGGAAACCACGGGATGAGCAGCGGCGACAGCAACCGGGCGGCGATGACCAGGGCCAGGATGAGGGTGTCGGTGTCCACATTGGAAGAGTACCTCAAAAAGAGGGAAGTGGCATGTTGCCGGTGGCGGGTGGCAGGTACGGCCGCCCCCTTCTCTCCCGTCCCTTTCCCTGCCCCACCTGCAACCCGCCGCCAATCTTGCTATCATTATCCCCGTGAAGACACGACTTATTCTCATCCTGTTGGCATTACTGGTGTGGATCGCCCCGGCGGCGGCGCAGGACGAACGCGCTCCGGTGCGGATCGACGGCCGCACCATCTTTCGCGTTGGCCCAATCGGGGACGTGACGGCCGCCGACCGCGCCGCGCGGGTCGAGGGCCGGCTCGAGGCGCTGCTGGAGAACCCCGCGGCCATCGCCCCGGCCGTCGTCGAGAGAAGCGGGCCGGACGAGCGGATCATCACCATCGCCGGCGCGCCGATCATTACCGTGACCGCGGCCGACGCCGAGGACAACGTGACCGAGCTCGACGCGCTGGCCACCGACTGGGCGGCGACGCTCGACGCGGCGTTGGCGGCGGCCGTCGACCGGCGCGAGACCGGCCGCTGGTCGGCGGTGGTGCTCATCGACAGCGCCTTCGCCCGGCTGCTGGAGTCGGTGAGGTCGATCCTGCCGCGAATGCTGGCCGCCGTGCTCATCCTGGTGCTGTTCGGCCTCATCGCCACGCTGGTGCGCTGGTTGCTGAGGTTGTTGTTCGGCCGCTACGAGTATGACCCCACCTCGCGAAACCTGATCATGCAGCTCATCTACTACGGCATCTGGACGCTGGGCATCATCGTCGCCGTCAGCGCGATGGGCTTCGACCCGCAGGCGCTGGCGACGGCCATCGGCCTGACCAGCGTCGCCCTCGGCTTTGCCATGAAGGACGTGCTGTCGAACTTCATCAGCGGGCTGCTGCTGCTCATCATGCGGCCGTTTGAGATCGGCGACCAGATCATCGTCGGGCCGACCGAGGGGGTCGTGGAGCGGATCGAGNTGCGGGCGACGCGCATGCACACCTACGACGGTCGCGTGGTGCTGGTGCCCAATGCCGAGCTGTTCACCTCGCGGGTGACCAACAACACCGCCTCGCCCATCCGCCGCGACAGCGTCCTGGTCAATCTGGCCTACGACGCCGATCTGAACGCGGCCACGACCGCCGCGCTGGCGGCCATTCAGGCCACAGAGGGAGTGCTGGACGAACCGCCGCCGTCGATCCTCGTGCGCGACCTGAGCTCAACGGCCATCGTGCTGGAACTTCGCTTCTGGACGGACTCGCGCCGGGCCGACTTTCTGGCCACGCGGTCGCGGGTCAATTCGGCCGTAGTGGCCGCCCTGCGCGAGGCACACGTGGCCCTGCCAGAGCCGGGAGCGACGACGGTGGTGGTGAGCAGCGAGTAGGGCTGTGGTATACTAAGCGCTATGGGAATGATGCCGATCACCATTCACCTGCCGGATGAACTGGCCGGGCGATTGCAAGAGGCCGATCTGCCNCGGCTGATCGAATTGGGGCTGCGCGAGATGGACGCCCAGGCTCAACTCGAGTTCGACGGCGCGGCCGATGTGCTCGAATTCCTGGCCGGGCTCCCCTCGCCGGAGGAAGTGCTGGCGCTGCGGCCGTCGCCGGCGCTGCAAGCGCGGATTGATGCNCATCTGGACAGCGCCCAGGAGTCTCCTTCGCCCGAAGAAGAAGAGGCGTGGGAGCAAATCGAGTACCTCGAGCACCTTGTCCGGTTGGCGAAGGCCAAAGCGGCTTTGAAGCTCCGTGAGTAGCGCTCTCCCCGCCGATGTCCGCCAGCTTGTTGCCGAACGGGCCGGCTTTCGCTGCGAATATTGCCTGATCCCCGAATCTCTCACCTTTGTCGCCCACGAGGTTGACCACATCATTGCCATCAAGCACGGTGGCAGTTCCACCCTGGATAACCTGGCTTATGCCTGCGCGATCTGCAACAAGCGCAAAGGGTCTGATATCGCTTCGTACGACCGGGAAACCGATAACGTGGTGGCCCTATACAATCCGCGACGCGATCGCTGGGCAGATCACTTTCGCCTCGAGGGGGAGCGCATCGCGCCGCAGAGCCAACGCGGCCGCGTGACGGTCGAACTTTTGCGGTTGAACCGCCCCACCCGATTGGCGGAAAGAGCATTGCTTCAACAGGCGGGAGCGCTAAAGGAGCCGGATTAAGCGACGGCGTCGGTGGATTTTCTTCTCGCGATCTCCTGGGAAAAACGAGTATCGGGGGCGGCTGAGAAAGGGAGAAAGGGGGAAGGGGAGAAAGGGCAAACGCCCCTGCTCCCTTTCTCCCCTGCCATTCTTCCTAAATCTGCGTAACCTGCGGAATCTGTGGATTCTTCTCTTCCCTCTCGCGCGGGAAGCGCGCCTCGCGGTAAGGCTGGAAGCGGTCGAACAGGGTGACGATGACCGCCACCAGCAGCTGGAACAGGACGATATTCGACCAGTTGCCCGAGCGGCCGAAGAAGAACAGCATCA